>JBDTEB010000055.1:0-5515 GCA_039922795.1 Chitinophagaceae bacterium | reverse complement strand
CCAGCAAAATACGACCGACGCCATGATCTGTCCCTGGTAGGTATGTATGAGGTAAATAAGAAATGGAAAATCTCTGCCGTGTTTGTTTACGGTTCGGGAAATGCAGTTACCCTGCCAGAACGTTTTTATTTTTTGAACGGCGTGCTTACGCAGGAATACAGCCGGGTGAATCAATACAGGTTAGCGGCTTATCACCGGATTGACTTATCGGCCACCTACATCCCTGAACGACAGGAAAAGAGAAAGCTGAAGACCAGCTGGGTCTTTAGCATCTATAATGTGTATAGCAGGCTTAATCCGTATTTTATCTATTTCGACCAGGAAGGAAGTCCGTATAATAATACTTTGAAGGTTTCCACCAGGCAGGTCTCGCTGTTTCCAATTATCCCTTCCGTCACCTGGAATTTCAGTTTTTGACATATTACTCTGTGGAATTATCATGAAAAATAGGTGGTAATTTAAGACTGGAATTTTAGTTTTTGAGATATTACTCTGTGGAATATCATGAAAAATAGGTTGTAATTTAAGAGTTGTTAACCCTTGATCTACAGTCTGAAAGAAATGCTTTTACCAAAAGTCAGCACAGGCGAAGAAACAGGTCGGGCAAGGCAACAAGCCAGCCTTGAGCCACAGCCAGCCCCGGGCGAAGAAACAGATACAGCAAAGCAACAAGCAAGCCCTGGCCCACAGCCAGCCCCGTCAAAGCAACAGCACTGAACCAGCAAATTAATCACCCCCTTACACCGCCCCAAAAAACCCAAATAACAAAAAAGGGGAACACCCTGCGGCATTCCCCTTTTCTTAAAAAAACACTTAAAATCTATTTGACGTTCCCGGCCTTTACTACTACTTCGGTTGCTGGCCTCAACGGTTTCATATTTTTAGCCACTTTGTCACCGCTATGCATATGTGCTAAAGTGGGCGCAATAACAAGAGACACAATGGACATAAGCTTAATGAGAATGTTCATCGACGGACCGGAAGTATCCTTGAAGGGATCACCCACGGTATCACCTGTCACAGACGCCTTATGTGGCTCAGACTTTTTGAAAAAAGTTTCACCATTTATCTCAACGCCTTTCTCAAAACTCTTTTTCGCATTGTCCCAGGCGCCACCGGCGTTATTCTGGAACATTCCCATCAACACACCGCTTACTGTAGCCCCGGCAAGAAAACCACCAAGCGCTTCCGGACCTAACAAAAACCCGATAACAAGCGGAGATATGATCGTGATAGCACCTGGCAACATCATCTTCCTGAGAGAAGCGTCAGTGGAGATCGCAACACATTTTTCATATTCCGGCTTACCCGTACCCTCCATAATTCCTGGAATTGTACGAAACTGCCTTCTTACTTCTTCCACCATACTCATGGCAGCTTCACCCACCGCCCGAATTGCAAGCGATGAAAAGATAAAAGGAATCATTGCACCCACGAAAAGACTGGCCAGTACATCTGCCTTGTAAATATCGATACCAATCAGCTCATAGCCATTGTGACTGACCACGCCAACGTAAGCTGCGAAAAGCGCCAAAGAAGTAAGTGCCGCGGAAGCGATGGCAAAGCCTTTGCCAGCTGCTGCAGTGGTGTTTCCAACCGCATCGAGAACATCGGTTTTTTCTCTCACCTCTTTCGGCAGTTCACTCATTTCTGCAATACCGCCTGCATTATCTGCTATAGGTCCGAATGCATCAATTGCTAGCTGCATGGCTGTAGTGGCCATCATACCGGCTGCGGCGATTGCCACACCATACAGTCCTGCGCACTCGAAAGAGCCCCAGATGCCGGCTGCCAGAACGATAATGGGAAGGAAGGTACTTTCCATTCCGACAGCCAACCCGCCGATAACATTGGTCGCGTGACCCGTAGATGACTGGCGTATGATGGAAAGAACAGGCCTTTTACCCATTGCTGTGTAATATTCGGTGATAATGCTCATCAGGGTTCCAACGGCAAGACCAACACCGATAGCACCCAGCACACCCCATTTGGTAAATTCCAGGGATCTTAACGTCATGGTTTCAGGCAGGAAATAATAGACCAGTCCGATACATGCAATCGCTGTCATTACAATTGAACCCCAATTACCCATATTCAAAGCTCTCTGAACATTTGTCGTGCTGATGCCGGCGCTGTCGCTGATCTTCACGAAAAGTGTTCCTACTATAGAGAAAAGAATTCCTACGCCGGCTATCATCATGGGAAGAAGGATCGGACCCATCCCACCAAAATTATCTTTGGAAATTGTTTCCTGTCCAAGCACCATTGTGGCCAGAACAGTGGCAACGTAGGAGCCGAAAAGATCTGCACCCATACCCGCGACGTCACCTACATTGTCCCCTACGTTATCTGCGATCGTGGCAGGATTTCTTGGATCATCTTCCGGAATTCCGGCTTCCACCTTCCCAACCAGGTCGGCACCCACATCGGCAGCCTTTGTGTAAATACCGCCACCCACACGGGCGAACAGTGCTATGGATTCAGCCCCAAGCGAAAAACCGGTCAGCACCTCGATGGTTTTCACCATTTCTTCCGAATTAACGGCCGCATCAGGAGCGAAGTACATTTTCAAAACGATGAATAAACTGCCCAGTCCCAATACTGCCAGACCAGCAACGCCTAGTCCCATTACAGATCCACCTGTAAAGGAAACATTCAGTGCTTTGGCAAGGCTTGTTCTTGCGGCCTGGGCCGTTCTCACATTTGCTTTGGTGGCAACGCGCATACCGATATAACCTGCAAGAGCGCTAAAGAACGCTCCTATAATAAAAGCTACGGCGATAAGGGCACTGGAATTTTCATTCCTGCTGCCCATATAAGCCAGCAAAACAGCTGCGATCACTACAAAATAAGAGAGCACTTTCCATTCCGCTTTCAGGAATGCCATCGCACCTTCAGCAATATAAGTACTGATCTCGACCATCCGGGGATTGCCGGGATCCTGCTTCGATACCCATGAAAATTTGATAAAGGTGTAAAGCAATCCGATCAGTCCCATGGCTGGAACCAGGTAGATTAATTTGTCCATACGCGTCGCTCTAAAAGGTTAGTTGCTTAAATAAGAAGTCGGCAAAAATAGGGGAATAAAGCCAAATCCGAGATTGATCAAAGTCTTTTCTTTGTACTATAAAAATTGTCCTTTGAGGAAAGTTTCCACTTGCCGGACAGCGGCCGGATGCCAAACAAAAACTGCCGCCACAAGGGCAGCAGTCGAGAATTTTTTTGAAAATCCTGGAGCGATGTCCAGTTTCATTCTTCACCTTCTTCATAGTTCAAAGCATCTTCACTGTTGTTGTAAAGAGCTTCCCACTCTTTCACGGTGTTTTCATCCAGTAATTCAAGGATGTCAAAAATCGGGTCTGACTTTTTCTTCCATTGAACAGTGACCGCATCCCCGTAAAGAGAAATGTACATACAATGATCGGTTTCCAGCGAAATCTTGATCATCGTTACAGGGGCGTTTTCTTTTTCCTGGATTAAATAATAACAACCTGGTTCTAACAACTCATACGAATACATACGCTTCAGATTTTAATTTCAGAACCACTGGGTTAGTAATCGTTCATCCTGACAGAATATAATGGTTTCAGACAACCTGGAAATGGGAAAATGCAATTTTGTAGCATGCCCGCTTCCGGTTTTCTGAGATGCAAATGTAAGGTAATTGGTTTTATGGGAACACATGAGGTGAATTAACCCTTACTGGAAGACAGGTTATATTTTAGTGCAAATGATTATGATACACTATTTAATGATAATTATCTATCATTAAAAGTGAAATGGTTGAAATAAAAATTAGCTTTTCCTGTCGTTATTGCATATACACACTTGCAACACACCGTTGCCACGCGGCATGTTTCAGGCTGCGTTAAAAAAATACTTTGTAATTAACGAATCGATACTCCATTTACCACCGCCTGAAATAATCAGTTGGATGCTTACCCCCAGGATTAAAAGGTGATATTCATAGCCTTCTGGTTTGTCGGGCAGCATATCCCAGTTCATAAAAAAGCCGTTGTTCACCTGAGTGTGAAGTATAATTCCAACGAAATTAAAGAAAATGCAGAGTGCGAAAAAACGGGTGAAGAATCCGCCGATAAGGGCAAGGGCTCCCAGGGATTCTATGAGAATAACCAGTACTCCAACGATCCATGGAAGTTTCATTTGTCCGGTCATATATCCGATCGTACCTTCAAAACCATAACCGCCAAACCATCCGAGAAGCTTTTGTGCACCATGCGGGAAAACTACCATTCCCAGAATAAGTCTCGCGATGAGAGGAGCCCAGGAATCAGGATTTGTGGCCAGTAGGCGTTTCATAAAATAAATATTTTGCGATACTACTTTCTACATACTCGCATGAAGATAATCTTTCAGCTGTGAGATGGTTTCTTCATGGCCCGTGATCGTTGCTTTTACCAGGTCGCTGACAGAAATGATACCGATCGGCAGATCATTTTCAAAAACAGGCAGGTAGCGGATATTATGCGTTGACATGAGTTCCATGCAATGTTCAACAGTATCGGAAATATATACACGGGGATACTGGGCAGTCATGATCTCCGAGACGCTGGTATCGGTAGAAGATTTGCCTTTAAGAATCACCTTGCGGGAATAATCACGCTCGGTCATAATTCCAAGAAAATTTGATCCATCGAGGATCATCACAGAACCGATATTTCGGTCTGCCATGATGCGAAGCGCTTCCAGAACGGAGGTGGCAGGAGTGATAGAAATAATGGTGATCCCTTTTCTGCTAAGGATATCAGATACTTTTTTCATATGTTGGCATTTTTGTGGGTTGTTGCCACTCAAGATAAAAAAATTAAAGGAAAATCCCTAAACTTTTAAATAGCGTTCAGACATAGAAAAGATAGGGAAATCAGCACTTATCCAGCGCCTGCAGAATGTCTGCCAGCAAATCGTCGGCGTATTCCAGCCCCACAGAAATGCGTATAAGCCCCGGCGTTATATTAACAGCCTGGCGTTCTGCCTCCGAAAGCTTGGCATGTGTGGTGCTCGCCGGATGCGACGCGATGCTCCGGGTATCACCCAGGTTGGCAGTCAGACTCAACAGTTCAAGTGCATTCAAAAACTTCTTCCCGCTTTCCAGACCTCCCTTCAGGTCGAAACAAAATATTCCGCCGCCACTTGACATCTGCTTTTTCGCGATCTCATAGCCCGGATGGCTTTTCAAAAATGGATATTTCAGCCAGTTAATCTTGTCATGACTTTCCAGTTCCCGTGAAATATGGAGCGCATTAGAGGAATGACGTTCCATTCTCACATCCAGGGTCTCGAGACTTTTGCTAAGGATCCATGCATTGAAGGGCGACATAGATGGCCCGGTGCTCCTGCAAAACAGGTAGATTTCCTTGATCAGTTCTTTACTGCCGGCAACAACGCCACCCAGAACCCTGCCCTGACCATCGATCCATTTTGTGGCGGAATGAACCACCAGGTGCGCGCCATATTCGAGTGGACGCTGGCTGATTGGCGTTGCAAAACAATTGTC
>JBDTEB010000054.1:0-3688 GCA_039922795.1 Chitinophagaceae bacterium | reverse complement strand
TTCACCATGCTGCCATAAGTAAATACCCAATCGGCAGATTTGTCCTCTTTCGGATTAAAAACTACCCCCCAGCCATTGTGCAGCAGAAATTGCTCCGTCATATTTTTAAGACAAAAAGACTCAAAAGGGACAATCGGTTCCGGAGTTCTTAATATAAAATAGGTGAACCCGTCCGGGCCCGTTAATATCTGCGGGGAGCTGCTCTGGAAACTTGCCGTATCAATATTTGTATAAAATGAGCGGTACCAGGCATCATCTCTCCTTGTTCTGGGAACTTTTAATAAGTCTGCAACGATAGCCGTCTTTTCAATGTCACATTCCTGCCGAGATGACAAGATGACCTCAGGTTGCTGCAAACTGGTATTTTTCCTTTTTAGAAAGTCGAAGAGTCCCATTTGATGCTAATTATTTGTGGTCACTATTTCTTTTAATCTGTTTATAGCTGCTGTTGATGCGGGCAAATTCCTGTTGTGAAACTGTAGACGGTCGAGCGCGCCATTTTCTCTTAGCTCAGGCAAGCCTGACGAGGCCCAAATGGAAAGAATGGTTTTTGCATTTTCGAAAAGTTCCTCATCTGATTGTTCCAGGCATTTTACCAGGAAGAATCTTGCCCCGGCATGTTTTTTAAAATTCGCGGGCTGTTGGAAGAAAATCTTGATACACGAAGCCTGGTATCGAAGCAGTATATCAAAAATAATTTCAAAGTCTTTTTCGTTGCATTGCATCTGCCATAAAGCCATGGCAAAAGCCAGTTGCTTTGCTGGTGAAGCACCAGGGATGCTGTTCACCAGCACAGTAATCAGATCAGGATAATTTTGAAAAGTCAGATTTTCAATGGCGGACTGTAACGCCATAGAATTTTCTGAAGTACGAATTGTTGATAAAGAGATTTCTATAACCTCTTTTGCCCATTCTTCCTCCTCTGCCTGCGTCGCGCGGTAAACATCCCAGAAACCATCTCTGCCTATGATATGTTTTTGCCCACCGTTTACGATGTATAGTTCTTTGCTGGTAAATGGAAACATTGATGATAATATTGTTGCAAATGATCAAACCTGTTTCTAAATTTTTACTTCCGGCATTTTAAACTGCGCGACCTTGATAACCCTTTCCTTCCGGTTAGAGAGTCGACAGAAAAATGGTCACAAGAAGAAGTAGAATTGTTTGTGTTTTTTTCATTTGATGCTATTTTAATTGAGTTTATTCCCACCAATGTCTTTTTTCGGAATCCCTTGCCTGCCCTGTTCCATTCTTCCAGGGATCGGCTGTCCAGGCTATGCGATAGTTTTTCCAGCCAAAGAGATCATATTTCTTATCTACCGCAAATTCGCCATCCCCACTATCAAGTGCCTTGCTTTGCGGAATGCGATAGTCTCCCCAATTACATTTTTTACTTTTTTGGGTTTTATAGCTTGTCCAAACCGCTTCGCATTGATTATTTGAGAAGCCATCGGCGCCAACTTCCAGGTCGTCATACCATGCCTGGTTATTTTCATCCAGGTAAAACTTCGAGGTGAGTTTGCCCTTTATAACGCCTGTTTCAGGATGTAAGCTGTCCTCATAAAAAAGTATTTCCGATTCAAGAATACCCCGGGTGTATTTTCCATCGACCTTTTCTTTGAATAATTCCGCTTTTACAATATTGATCATTCCCGTGAAACGGCAGACATTTCCTTTGACTCTTGTTTTACCGGTGACTTTATACTGGTAAGGTTTTGCCTTGTTTTTCTTTACGGAAATAAAATGAATGTAAAAGCGCTGATAGTTTTCACCGATAAAGCCGAGCGGCTCTGGTATCGCAGCCATACTGCTGTCATTTTGAGGCTGGTCCTCATCATTGTACCAGCATTTGCTTACATCTGCATTCCTGATAGCTTTATAATAATCTGTTGACTGCGTTTTTTGTGAATGCCCTGCCAGACTCAGCGTAAAAGTTGTGAAGAAAAAAACTACGGTTACGTTCCATTTCATTTTATACATTTTCTACCATACCTGCCTGGTATGTGTAGTAAAAATATCCTGTATGGAAGTTCGTTTACGCTGTATGTATTCCGCGGTTAGCAATATTCAGTTGGCGGCAGTATCCCGTTATCATTCGGAAAACTATTTCCCGGTCTGGCTGCCTTCATTGGTAGATTCTGATAATTAAGCTATCAGCACGAAATTTATATTTTGGGGATGAGCTTTATGAAATTGTCCTTTCTGCGGCGCGCCACATCAAGCTCAGTTCCATCTGATAATACCACGGTGCCGCCATCCCCACGGGTGTATTTCTTTACGTGATTAAGATTGATGATATCAGAATCATGAATCCTGAAAAACTGGTTGGCAGATAGTATGTCCTCATAATCGCCAAGCGTTTTACTCACCAGTATGGTCTGCTTGTCAAGAAGATAAAACTTTGCATACCTGCCGTTCGCTTCTACCCGCAGGATGTCTGACATCTTCACAAAACTGATGCCGTCGGAAACACTTAAGGCAATCGTTTTATCCAGCGGATTTTTATTGGTAAGATTATTGAATAAATGTTCAAACCTTTGCTGAGGATTTTTGTCCTTCAATCTCTCTTTGCATTTTTCAATGGCGATCGCAAGATCTTTATCATCCAGCGGTTTCAGTAAATAATCCAATGCACTTACTTTAATCGCGTTAATGGCATAATGATCGTAGGCGGTTGTAAAAATTACTTCAAAATTTATCGGATCTATCTTTTTAAGCATTTCAAAGCCGTTCATCCTGGGCATTTGGATATCAAGAAAAACAAGGTCCGGCTGGTGCCTGGCGATGCTTTCCATTCCATCCGCCGGATTTGAGCAGGTGTCAATTATTGTGATGTCATCCGCATGTCTTTGCAACATGATGGTCAACATTTCCTGACTTACCGGTTCGTCTTCAATAATAATGGTGCGAATCATTGTATGATATTATAAGGGTATCGAGATGATCACTTTGGTTCCGCAGCCTTCGCCGGCTTTATTTCCCAGGTCAACAATTTCTATCCCCGCAGGTGTATTGTCTTCCTTTTTCAACGCCTCCAGTCTTTTTGTAGCCACTGCGATCCCGATGGAATGATGTGCCTCTCCACGTTCGTTCCGATAAGAGGCTGCTTTTTCTCTCCCGATTCCATTGTCTTCAATGGTGATCTCCAGCCAGTCCTGGTGTAATAAAAACCGGATATCGATCTTGCCGTTGTTTTCCAGGTGCATGATGCCATGCAACATGGCGTTTTCAACAAAGGGCTGCACGATCATGGAAGGAATCTTTATATCCTTGCCGTCGATTTCGTCATCAATTGTAATGGTATAGGAAAGCTTGCTGCCAAAACGCAGTTGTTCCAGGTCGAGGTATAGCGTCAGCAGCTGCAATTCCTTTTCAACGGTCACCATGCCGCTTTGGCTGTTGTCTAAAATTGTCCTGATCAGCCTGGAAAATTTTCCGAGATATTTCTCTGCATTTGTCGCCTCGTTGGCAATCACAAATTTCTTTATAGAATTTAATGCATTGAAAATGAAATGGGGGTTCATCTGGCTTCGAAGTGCTGCCAGTTTTGCTTCTGCGAGCTGCTGATTTATCTCGGCAAGGGCTGTTTTTTGTTGCATTACCCTTTGCTCGGCTTCTATAGAAACGATCTTGCTGCCAACCAGTGTGGCAATGGTGGTCAATGCCTGCAGGTGTTGGGTGGTAAAAA
>JBDTEB010000053.1:0-2562 GCA_039922795.1 Chitinophagaceae bacterium | reverse complement strand
ATTTTTGCTGTCAGGGGTGCCGGATGGTTTTTGAAATTCTGAACAAGGCGGAGATGTCTGATTACTATAAGATCACGGAAAACCCCGGCAGCCGGAGGCACATAAAAATACAGGAAGATAAATTCACTTACCTGGATAACGAAAAGATCGCTCAACTCCTGGTAGCTTATACTGATGGAAAACAGACCCACGTAAATTTTCACCTCCCACAAATTCATTGTAGCAGTTGCCTTTGGCTGATCGAAAACCTGCATCGGTTGAACAAGGGTGTCGTTAGCAGCAAAGTGAATTTCACCTCCCGGGAAGCAGCAATCATCTTTGACAATAAAACGATTTCATTGCGTCAGTTGGCTGAACTACTGGCCAGCATAGGCTATGAACCACATATCAGTTTAAGTGACAAAAAAACGCAGCCACCAACAAAAACGCAATCCGGATTGGCAAGAATAGGAGTAGCGGGATTTTGTTTTGCGAATATTATGCTGCTGAGTTTCCCCGAATACCTGGGTATCGATAGAACCGATCAGCACCTCGTGATTTTTTTCCGTTATTTCAGCCTGCTGATTTCCATTCCGATCGTTTTTTACAGTGCTTCAGGGCTGTTTTATGGCGCGTGGACCAGTATCCGCAACAAATTCATAAATATCGATGTGCCCATCAGCGTGGCGGTTCTAATCACTTTTGGGAGGAGCGTATATGAAATAGTTACCGCAACCGGTAGTGGCTATCTCGATAGTATGAGTGGGATTATCTTCTTTATGCTGGTGGGTAGAATGCTGCAAAACAAGACGTATGACGGCCTCAGATTCGACCGGGATTACACTTCTTACTTTCCGGTAGCCGTTACCCGATTGACATACACGGCCGGCGAAACGGGTAAAGAGACGGTGATGCTGTCTGACATAAAACTCGATGATACATTGCTGGTACATAGTCAGGAACTCATCGCGGCAGATGGCATTCTGATGAAGGGAAAAGCGCTGATAGATTACAGCTTTGTGACCGGAGAAAGCCTGCCCGTACAAAAGGAAATGGGAGAAATCGTTTATGCCGGCGGAAGACAGATCGGCCCTTCCATTCAGATACTGGTAATAAAAGAAGTCGCACAAAGCTATCTGACCAAACTCTGGAACAGAGACGAAATGAAAACCCGCGCGGCAGAAGAAAAAAAATCATTCGTTCATTTTTTCTCACAGTATTTTGGATGGATCACATTGGGCATTGCCGGTACTGCTGCCGTTTACTGGTGGATGGTAGACCCCATAAAAATATGGAACAGCGCAACTGCTGTGTTGATCATCGCATGTCCCTGTGCGTTACTTTTAAGCAACACATTTACGAACGGCAACATTTTAAGACTGCTTGGCCGCAGCAGACTCTACCTCCGCAACGCGCAGACTATTGAAAATATAGCGGGTGCAGATCACATTGTATTTGATAAAACAGGAACCCTGACCACAGGAAAAGATGCTGACCTTGAATATGTCGGCATTCCGTTAAAGGCGATCTGGCAGGACATGATTTGCTTGTTGGCCGCCCAGTCTTCACATCCTTTAAGCAAGGCTATTGCCAGGCAGTTAGACAGTCATGCTCAACTGGATATAACCGATTTCAGCGAATTACCGGGGAAAGGAATAAGAGGCCAAATAAACGGCGATGAAATTACCATTGGCTCGAAAGAATTTGTCACCGGTAAGATAAACCCGAGCGAAGAAACGGCAGTTTATGTCTCCATTGCTCACAAGGTCGAAGGGAAATTTATTGTAAGGAATAATTACAGGGAAAATATCCTTTTATTAATTGCCGCATTAAAAAAACGATACTCTCTTTCCGTTTTAAGCGGTGATAATGACGGTGAGAAATATTACCTCCAAAAACTATTGGGTCAGGAATCGGGAATTCGCTTTAATCAAACACCGGAAGACAAGCTTGAAATAATCAAAGAATTACAATCGGCAGGAAAAAAAGTGATCATGATTGGCGACGGGCTGAACGATGCCGGAGCACTTCGCCAGGCAGAAGTCGGGATCGCAGTCAGTGACAACTGCAATAATTTCACGCCAGCCAGCGATGCCATTATTGATGCAGGGAAACTGGCGCTCTTGCCGGGATTACTGCAGTTATGCCGAACCAATAAAAGGATCGTAACGGCCAGCTTTATCGTTTCGATATTATACAACCTGGCCGGTATTTTTTTCGCTGTTCAGGGTCATTTGTCACCTATGATAGCGGCAATTCTGATGCCCCTTAGCAGTCTTACCATTCTGTTGATCGCCTTCGGAGCAAGCAGTTTTTCTGCCAGGCAACTCGGGCTTCAATAGTGATACTAAAAACCGTTTTGTTTCAAATCAAAGAACAAACCAGATGAGTGTAATTTTTATTTTATTACTGGCCAGCATTACTGTTACAGCGATTTTTCTGTTCGCCTTTTTATTTAGTGTAAAAAAAGGACAGTTTGATGACCAGGAAAGTCCGCCCAGGAGAATGTTATTCGACGATACGCCAAATTCAAATAATAAACAATCATAAGTCTATGTCAGACACTGCCACAAGAGATCTTGC
>JBDTEB010000052.1:0-5713 GCA_039922795.1 Chitinophagaceae bacterium | reverse complement strand
CGGGTAGAAAGGCCTTCGTGCTTTTATGTAAGAGTAATGCTTTATGATGTTGCATCAATTACAACTTAGCTTGTGGAGATAGCGTGCTCAATGACACATCTTGCACAATACTTGAATACTAATCGGCAACGGCTTACGATCAAATTTCTTTTTTCAATTCCTATGATTCAAGTAAGGCTGTGCTTAGCTTGGAAACCCATATTTTTATATGGGTTTCTTATTAACAGTTCCTCCCAGCGTTTCAACCGTTACCACACAAGGGGCTGCCTTTTCCATTGCGTCTATTTTCTTCCAGTGATTGAGAAATTGATCGAGCAGTTATACCAACCCGGATCTATGTCGGCCCCGTATTTTTTATAGAAATCAATCGCAGGTTTATTCCAGTCAAGCACCTGCCATACCATACCGCTGTAATTTTTTTTAGTTCCCTCTTCTATAACCCGATCGAAAAGAGCTTTGCCGAGTCCTTTTCCACGCATGCGTTCCGTCACGAGCAGGTCTTCCAGGTAAAGGCGCTGTCCCTTCCACGTAGAATAACGAATATAATATAAGGCAAAACCTTCTATCGTGCCCTTTGATTCCGCTACAAATGCCCACCATACAGGATTTGAACCAAACCCACTCTCAAAAAAATGTTCATCTGACACGGTGACCTCATCCGGCGCTTTTTCAAATATGGCAAGTTTCCTGACAAGTTCCATCAACCTGGAACAATCAGCCGCCACTGCTCTCCTTATAGTAAATGACATGTGTAAACGGAATTAATTATGCTGCCAGTGCCTGTGAGAGATCTCTGATGATGTCTTCTAGATTTTCAATACCCACGCTGATCCGAATGAGGCCATCAGTGATACCGAATAGTTCCCGCTGCTGTTTGGGAACACCGTAATGTGTCATGCTTGCAGGATGCGAAACAAGCGTGTCCGTGGTTCCCAGCGAAACAGCGCGGGTGCACATTTTCAGGCTATCGATAAACCTCTTCCCCGCATCCAGTCCGTCTTTCAGTTCGATGCTCATCATCGGACCAGGATGTTTCATCTGCTTGGCAGAAACATAATAATCCGGGTGAGAACTAAGTCCGGTATAATTGACCCTGGCGACTTTAGGATGAGTATCAAAAAAATTGGCTACTTCAAAGGCGTTGTGACAATGTCTTTCCATCCGCAGTTCGAGGGTCTTCATGCCATTGATCAGCAGAAAAGCGTCAAAAGGACTGGGGTTTCCTCCAAGTATCCGGTACCATTTAAGCATGGTAGTATTCATCTTTTGAATATCCCGCCCGATCAAAACGCCACCGATGGCCGTGCCATGGCCATTAAGGAATTTCGTTGTCGAATGAAAAACATAATCAACGCCATATTTAAACGGTTGCTGCAGGTAGGGTGTCGCAAATGTATTGTCCACTGACACCTGTATCTTATATTGTTTTGCCAGGTTTGAAAGTGCTTCCAGATCGACACATTGCAGAGTAGGATTCGCAGGCGTTTCCAGGTGAATCCATTTTATCGCCCCATCTTTCCTGATGATGTCTTCTGCGATATTCAGGTTACGCAGATCTGCGATGATCGGCTCGATCCCGAGCGGCGGCAGCACCCGGTGCAACAGCTCGTGTGTGCCTCCGTACAATGAATAATGGGAAAGCACCTTGTCACCAGCTTTCAGGTTACCGAGAAACATCGTAGTCATCGCAGACTGTCCACTCGAGTGGAGCAATGATTTCAGTTCGAGCTGCGTTCCATCCTGGTTTTGTACTCCGAAGGATTCAAAGGCTGACATTTTTTCTTCGGCTTCCGTGAAATTCGGATTGCCCCAGCGGGTATAAATATATCCCGGTTCTTTATTATCAAACCGCAGCATACCCTGCTCGGCAGTATCGAAAGTAAAAGTTGACGTAGCGTAAATCGGGGTCAGGTGCGAATTCAGTGGATCTTCTTTATGTCCGGCATGGATGGCCATGGAACTGAAGCCGGTGAATTCGAGCGGGTCTTTCATGAGTTTGTATTGATAAAATGTAAGCTATTCTTTAATCGTTGATGGTTGCCGGTAGCGGTGATCTCTCAAGCCGGAAAGCTATATGATATTTACTACAGGCGAAAAAATAAACATAATTGGCGCAAAATTGCGGAATTTGCCGGAATTACCTCTAAAGATAGTAAAACCTCGAAACGCTAATAGCCAATAGCTTTTAGCACTGCTTCTCATG
This sequence comes from Chitinophagaceae bacterium, assembly GCA_039922795.1. Lineage (GTDB taxonomy): Bacteria > Bacteroidota > Bacteroidia > Chitinophagales > Chitinophagaceae > JADCRZ01. The sequence continues at coordinate 3,510 of JBDTEB010000052.1, read as the reverse complement.
AACCCATTTACCGAAAAATCGCGCGTGATCGTTACCTGTAATAACCGGTTGTCGCCCTGGCTGCAGAAAGAGACCGAATTGCTGGGATACCACCTGGTTCGAAATTTCGCAACCGGCATCGAATTGTTTGAAAATGTTTTTGACTGTATAAGACTCAACATGAAGCTGCGCTGCGCAAGCCAGATTTTATACTCTCTCAAGACTTTCAGGGCTGATGGTCCGAGCGATATCTATGATGAACTAATGGATATTCCCTGGGAAGAGTTGATCTCTGCTGATGAATACTTTTCGGTGACCAGCCAGGTAGATCACCCCAGCATTACTACCCCTTTGTATGCTAACGTAAAAGTAAAGGATGCCATCGTTGACAGGATCCGCAACAAAGAAGGCAGAAGACCAGACTCCGGACCATCCGCAGAACGCATCGTGGTTCATCTTTTCTGGAAGGAGCAACAGGCGGAAATATTTCTGGATACCTCCGGTGAAACTCTTGCCAAACATGGCTATCGTAAGATTCCCGGCAAGGCCCCCATGCTGGAAGCGCTGGCGTCAGCCACCATCCTCGCTTCGGCATGGAACGGTCGGTCACCGTTCGTAAACCCGATGAGCGGATCCGGGACACTGGCTATCCAGGCGGCCCTCCTGGCGACAAATCGTTTTCCCGGTCTGTTCAGGGACAATTATGGGTTTATGCACATTAAAGGATATGAGGATGACTGGTATAAAAAAGAACTGGCGCTGCTAAAATCGGGAATAACTGCCAGGCCCGATGGCGTAAAGATTATCGCCACCGACATTAGTGAAGATGCCATCGAAGTCTCAAAGATCAATGCCGGACTAGCGGGAGTGGAATCCGAAATTGAATTCTCGGTATGCGATTTTGCTGAAACAGAAGTGCCCGCAGGAGAGACGGGTATCGTGTATTTTAATCCCGAATATGGCGAACGACTTGGAATTAATAAAGACCTTGAAGCACTATATGGAAGGATCGGAGATTTCTTAAAGAAAAGTTGCCAGGGATATTTTGGTTATGTTTTTACCGGCAATCTTGAACTGGCTAAAAAAATTGGACTTAAACCCAGGCGCCGGTACGAATTCTACAGTGCCAAAATAGACTGCCGACTCCTCGAATATGAACTCTACGCGGGCAGCAGGGATAAAGTGTGAAGGCAGGCAACTCCGCATTCACTTAACTGAAAACTCAAAACTCAATACTGCCACTTCACCAGCGTTGCTCCCCAGGTAAATCCTCCGCCAAAGGCTGCCAGCACAATTAGATCTCCCTTTTTGATGTTCTTCTCATAGTCCCAGAGACATAGGGGAATTGTTGCTGCCGTAGTATTGCCATATCGGTGAATGTTCATCATCACCTTTTCAGAAGACAATCCCATTCTATTGGCGGTGGCATCGATGATTCTTTTGTTCGCCTGGTGCGGAACCAGCCAGGCAATATCACTACCGGTGAGATTATTTCTCACCATAAGTTCATAGGCCACATCCGCCATGCCTTTCACCGCAAATTTGAATACTGTCGGACCTTCCTGGTGCAGAAAATGTTGCTTTTTTGTAACTGTTTCAATACTTGATGGTCGGGCAGAACCTCCACCCAGCATATAAAGATAATTTTGTCCCGTGGCATCTGATTTCAACAGGCTGTCCTGTACGCCGAAGCCTTCGTAATTCGGCTCCAGCAGCACCGCACCCGCGCCATCCCCAAACAAGATACAGGTAGTACGATCAGTATAATCTGTGATGGCACTCATTTTATCGGCCCCAACCAATACTACTTTTTTATATCTTCCGCTTTCGATCAACGAAGCAGCGGTTGTCAGCGAGAAAAGAAATCCTGAACAAGCCGCACTCAAGTCGAAGCACCAGGCATTTACGGCTCCCGTCTTGCCGCAAATAAGATTGGCCGTCGAGGGAAAAAACATATCCGGCGTAACGGTGGCGCATATCAGACAATCGATTTCCGCGGGATCGATCCCCCTTTTCCTGCAGAGTTCAAGTACGGCCGGCGCACCCAGATCTGATGTGGCCATGCCTTCACCTTTTAAAATCCTTCTTTCCACCACACCGGTACGTGATCTTATCCATTCATCATTGGTATCCACCATCTGGGCAAGATCAGCGTTCGTCAGTCTGTCTTCTGGTACAAATCCTCCTACGGCGGTAATGGCAGCGCTTATCTTTTGGTTCATTGATGCTCGTTGAGTTGGAAAAATTCTTACAAAATTAACGCAGTAAACTCTCAGGAAGATCAATGATTTATCTGGGGACCGAAATTCCTTACTTTCGCAGCTATGATCGCTTATGTTAAAGGTGATTTCGTTTACAAAACTCCTGCAACCGTTCATGTCGATGTCAATGGACTCGGCTATGAGGTGCAGATAAGCCTCAACACCTATTCCAGTATTGAAAGACTGTCCAAGGGAACTCTTTTTACCTTTTTACATATCAAAGAGGATGCGCATACGCTTTACGGTTTTTTTGAAATCGTGGAGAAAGACATGTTTGTGAAACTCATCGGCATCAGCGGGGTGGGTGCTTCCACTGCCCGCATGATGCTTTCCGCACTGCGGCCCGAAGAGATTTCCCGCGCCATCATCCAGGGTAATACGCGCATCCTGGAGAGTATCAAGGGAATTGGGAAAAAATCCGCAGAAAGAATTATTCTGGAACTAAGAGACAAACTCACAAAACAGTCGCCGGATCCAAATTTATCTCCCCACATTAACAATACGTTGGAACAGGATGCGTTAAATGCTTTAATTGCGTTGGGAATAGCGAGGCCAGGGGCAGAACAGGCCGTTCGCAAGGCTCTGGGTTCAGATAATCCTCCTGAAAAAGTGGAAGACATCATCAAGCAAGCACTAAAACTATTATAAGCCTATAGATCAGACCGCTACTTAACTATTTACGAGAAAAAAGTTTTGATCCAAAATTACCTTGACAGATTACGCAAGAAGTCACTCTTTTTTGTCGTGATTTTTATATTATGCGGTGGCTTTGCCATGGGGCAGGATACCGTGCCACCCGTTCCGGATACGCTGAAGTACCCGATCAAGGACCGGCGTGGAGATAAGCTCACGAATCCGTCCAACAATCCTTTTGATCTTAAAAATCCTTCAAATATTACTGATTCGGTAGAATACGATCCGAAGACAAGGCAATATTATCTCATCGAAAAAGTAGGTAATTTTTATTTCCGCAAACCGGGGTACCTCACGTTCGATGAATACATGCGCCTCCAGTCAAAAAAAGATGAAGCAGATTATTTCAGAAAAAGATCCAGCATACTTTCCGGACTAAACAAAAAACTCCTCAAACCGAAATTGTCGGTCACGGATAATCTCTTTAACCGCATTTTTGGAAATGGAAAAGTGGAGATAAAACCACAGGGCAATGTGGACATCCTGGCAGGTTACCAGGGCCAAAATATCAAAAATCCAACCCTGCCGGAGCGGGCCCGAAAGAATGGCAACTTTGATTTCGATATGAATGCCAACC
>JBDTEB010000051.1:0-12613 GCA_039922795.1 Chitinophagaceae bacterium | reverse complement strand
GACCGCCGCATGAAGACAGACCAGGACCGCCGCAATAAGACAGACCACTAACAAGACCGCGGAAACAGAATAGAACACGACCTAAATTTGTATAGTAGGGGCGGGCCTTGCGTCCGCCTTCTCTGCAAAATGCGCAAACCCTGGCACCCGAATCGTACCAACACACCACGAAATAGCAACCAGGGCGGACGCGAGGCCCGCCCCTACTAGATAGACCAAGACCGCCGCATGAAGACAGACCAAGACCGCCGCATGAAGACAGACCAGGACCGCCGCATGAAGACAGACCAGGACCGCCGCAATAAGACAGACCACGAACAAGACCGCCGAAACAGAATAGACCAAGACCGCCGCAATAAGACAAACCACGACCGCCGCAATAAGACAAACCACGACCGCCACAATAACATAGACCACGAACAGGCCCGCCCCGACAGCGATATACCATCCGCAAATCGTAAAAAAGCAGCCGTTATACCAAAGTTTACGCAACAAAAACAACCGAACCCCCGGCGGCTAAAATTCAAGAATTACCTTTTGAATAATGTCGCAGCATTCGTTTAATTGTTTCCTCGTGATGATGAGTGGTGGAGAAAAACGAATGGTATGCTGATGGGTCGGTTTGGCAAGCAGTCCAGCCTGTTTAAGTCGAATGCACACATCCATGGCCGTTAGTCCGTCGGCCGTTGGAATAATATCAATGGCATTCAGTAATCCTTTGCCCCTGACCGCCTTTACCAGGTCCGGCCGCAGACTCATCAGTTCATTCATACGTTGGCGAAATACTATCCCCATACTATAAGAATTTTCTGCCAGTTTTTCGTTGCGAATCACTTCAAGTGCCGCCACGCTCACCGCCGATGCCAGTGGATTACCGCCATACGTGGAACCATGTTCGCCCGGTAAGAAGCATAGCATCACCCCGTCATTGGCCAGCACCGCCGATACCGGCAGCATTCCGCCGGAAAGCGCCTTCCCGAGAATAAGCACATCCGGAGTAACCTCATCGTACTCGCAAGCCAGCATCTTGCCGGTTCTTCCCAAACCGGATTGTATCTCGTCTGCCATCAGCAAAACATTATATTCCTGGCAGAGCGCAGAGATCCTGCGGATATATCCGTCTGCAGGCACGATCACCCCTGCCTCACCCTGTATGGGCTCAATGAGAATGGCGCAGATATTCGGCTCCCTGGCAAGCACCTCTTCAAACGCATCGGCATTATTGTATGGGATCATCTCGTAACCCTGCATAAAGGGCCCAAATCCGTTTTTAACATCGGGATCGGAAGAAAATGAGATCACCCCCGTGGTACGACCGTGAAAATTTCCTTCAACGACCACGATCACTGATTTATCTGCAGGGATTTTTTTCTTCATATATCCCCACTTACGGGCAAGCTTAAGCGCAGTTTCCACTGCTTCCACGCCCGAGTTCATAAAAAGCGATTTATCGTACCCGAAACATTTGCAGATATACTCTTCTGCAATACCCAGCTGATCATTGTAAAACGCACGCGACGTGAGGGTGAGGCGCCCGGCCTGTTCGATCATTGCCGCAACTATTGCAGGATGACAATGGCCCTGGTTCACAGCGCCATATGCGGATAGGAAATCGTAATAATGACGCCCTTCCACATCCCAGACACTCACGCCCTCACCCCGGGAAAGCACCACCTGGATAGGAGCATAATTATGGGCTCCGAACTGCTTTTCTGTGCCGATAATTTCTTGTGAGGTAAGGATTGTATCTGTATTCATAGCAGTATTGATTGTTCTATATCCGTGACAGCTCGCATTGAAGCCAGCTGCAAGGTAGGATTTCATACCCGACATAGGCGGGAAGTGTCTGGACATTGCCGCCCCCTCGACTGTTTCTGCATTTATAGCTGATAGCAGGAAACACCTTCAACATTTCGACAAAGTCTCAAAATTCTGCACTAACTTATAGCCTGTTACTATCCGCGATGCTTAATGAATTGAAAAAGGCTTGTCACTTCCATTTAGGTTCTTCGGCACATGCGCTGCCGTTTATTATATCTGTAATAATAATCTTCTTCATCACATCGACCTCATTTGCCCAATTATGCCCGCGCAATATCGATTTTGAAACAGGAACTTTTGACGGGTGGACCTGCTACACCGGCTTCACCGCTGCTGTTGGCGGACAAAACCAGATCAATATCACGCCAAGCAGCGGACCCATCCCGAACAGGCACACCATGTTCTCTAACAATGGCGCAGCGGAAGTGGATCCTTATGGAGGTTTTTCGGTCAACTGTCCGAATGGCAGCGGGCATTCAGTAAGACTGGGCAATAATTCCGGCGGCGGCGAGGCCGAAGGAATGTCGTACGAGTTCAAGATCCCCGCTAACCAGGATGACTATACGCTGGTGTATAATTATGCCGTGGTTTTCCAGGAGCCGAATCATCAGTCTTACGAACAGCCAAGAATGGAGATCGAAGTGATGAATGTGACCGATAACACCGTCATCAATTGTGCCTCCTTCGATTTCATCCCTTATGGCACAGCGCTTCCGGGCTTTGAAAAAGCGCCATCCTTTCCCGGAGATTCCATTCCCGTGTGGTATAAAGACTGGTCGGCCGTTTCGGTCAATCTCGCGGGTAATGCGGGCAAAACCATCAGGCTGTTTTTCAAAACTGCCGACTGCACTTTCAGGAGACATTTCGGTTATGCCTATATAGACGTAAACTCAGAATGCAGCGGAACCCTGGTAGGTGCCACTTATTGTAAAACAGATACGGCGATTAATGTATATGCTCCTTTTGGTTATCAGAGTTATACCTGGTATGATCAGCAACTGACCACCGTGCTGGGAACCAATCAGATCCTGAAACTTAAACCACCACCAACGCCGGGCACGGTACTCGCCGTAAAGGTAACGCCCTACAGCGGGTACGGCTGCCCGCAGACCTTCTTTACCAAGTTCTCCGACACGTTAAATATGAAAGCGAATGCAGGAAAAGATACTAATTCCTGCAACAATGCCCTCGTGCCGATTGGCGTTCTTCCAAAGCCCGGATTCCGATACCGATGGAGCCCCGTTGCCGGTTTGAGCAACCCGGATGCTTCCAATCCATTTGCGAGCCCTGTCGTAAATACGGTGTACACACTCACCACGATCCACGACGGAGGGGGTTGCCAGGATGCCGACGAAGTGATCGTTACAGCCGATATTGTCGATAATTCCATTCAAAGAACCGGTGCCGCAACTTTTTGCCTTGGCAATGGTGATCCTCCCATACTTCGTGTTCATCCCACGGACAGCATCCAGTGGTTCAGGGATAATTTTTCTATCAGGGGAGCGAATAGCCCGGATTTCACCGTAATGCGAACCGGAAGTTATCACGCCCTGCTGATGAGTAAAAAAGGTTGTACCATCAAAACAACTCCTGAGGCGATGAACGTGGCTTCCATCCCGGATGCGGCATTCGCCGCAGCAACAAGTCCCGAGCAATGCCTGGTTGGAAACAAATTCATTTTTACAAACAACAGCGTGAATGCGGTTGGTGAAATGAGCTATGCCTGGAATACCGGAGACGGGATGATGGCAAGCACAAAAGACCTAACGTACAGCTATAGCCGCCCCGGCACTTATCATTTGTCGCTGATCTCAACCAGCAATATAATCTGTATCGACACTGCCAACATCACCATTGTAATACATCCCAATGCCGTCGCGGATTTCAGCGTTAGCCCTGTTTGTATCGACGTTCCCGTTAAACTGTTGAACAGTACTGCCGATACGCTGGGATCGAAGATTAATTATGTTTGGAATCTCGGCAACGGCCAGGTTTTTAACAGTCGCATGCCGCCACCTTCTTCCTATACAAAAGCAGGAATTTATACGGTTTCCCTTTCTGTGAATACTGATCAATGTCCAACGCCATATAACACCCTGCAGCGGTCGCTTGTGGTGGATAAACCTCTGGTCGGGTTAAATTACCCGGTAAAATATGCGGTGGTGGATCTTCCGCAGTCATTATTTGCCAGGAAGTTTGGAACGGAGATAGCCTGGTCGCCAGGCGTGAACCTGGACAATCCATCGAGTTACATGCCCGTATTTAAAGGATCACGGAACCAGACCTACAATATTTCCATAACTACGTCAACCGGTTGTGTGACCACCGATGTGCAGGAAGTAAGGATCGTGAATAAGATCGAACTTTATGTCCCGAATGCTTTTACTCCGAACGGGGATGGAAGGAATGATGTGCTTCGACCGATCCTTTTCGGGATTAAGGAAGTGCGATATTTCAAAGTCTATAATCGCGGGGGACAGATGCTCTATTCGCAAAACAGCGAACTCCCCGGCTGGGATGGAACTTTCAACGGCGCCACTCAATCCGCGCAAACCGTAATTTGGATGGCAGAGGGATTGGGAGTAGACGGGAAGACTTATTTCAGGAAGGGGACAGCCGAGTTGATCAGGTAGATAAGGCGTCGGGTCTACTGCAGAAATAGCCGACAGATTATAGCCAATGACCGTGCAGCTTTTTTCCCAGGCATGAAAATTTCACTCATATCGTGGATGAAAAAACCTGCCAAATCAAATCTTCCGACAAAAATCTGCCCTGTTTGCCAGCGTCCGTTCTCATGGCGAAAAAAATGGGAAAAGAATTGGACGGAGGTAAAGTATTGTAGCGAGAAATGCAAGCGAAGCAAAAAATCAGTGCATACCATTACTAGCTTATAGTTTACCCTCATCTCTCGTTCTATGATCTATTCAGGAAAAAGCGCTGCGCGACAGGAGCGCTCACTTATCCAGCTCCAGCAGCCAACCCAGTGCATTAAGCATCATCGGCTCAACCGTGGTCTTATGTGTTCCTCCAGCTGTTGAAAAGAACTCAACGTTTGTGGCACCGGCAGTTTTCCAGCGATTAAATGTTGCGATGGTCGTTTCATAAGGCACCACTTCATCAGCGGTTCCGTGATAAAGCCTGGTAGGCGCTTTCGGCACCCAACTGATAAAGCTGTTGGTCAGCAGTTGGGTCTTGAGTGGAATTTCTTTCATGGGATCAGTAAGCGCTGCGTAAAATGCAGGATTGAGTAAGGCAGGAATCGATGTGGTTAGCGCCGCATCAATTTCTTCGCGACTTTTTGTTCCATTTAATAAAGCCGGGATTTTCGCAGCATAGGCCGGAGTAAAAAAATCAGTGAACGGCCTGTTCCAACCGTAGGTGCTGTCGTATGATTTCAGAATAAAACTTAGGAAGGATGGGGCCGCGTATGTTGTTGTAGTGCTAATCGTCGAAAGAAAAACGGTGAGGTCGTATCCACCCGCTCCCTCTGCGGCAGCGGTAAGGCTGATGCCATGACTGCTATTCGTTTCAATTTCTTTCTGTGCAGCCATCGTTGCATAACCGCCTTCCGAATATCCGACCAGGAATTGCCGCGTACTTGTCTGCATTTTTTGAAGGACCAGAAAATCTTTGGTCGCCTTGATCATATCCACAACGGTAAGTCCGGAGGAAGCCTGGTCATAATATGGATGGGTAAGATGTTGCGAAACGCCGTAGCCGATATAATCCGGGAGCATGACGACAAAGCCTGCGGCGGCGAAGAGTTCGAACCCTGAGAATATGTTGGGGAAATTTGTTGGCGCGTCTGAAAATTTGAATATGGTGCCGTGCTGAGCGCAAACCAATGAGGGCGGAACGGTCACATTTTTTGGAATACCCAGCAAGCCGGAAACTTCAACATCTTTCCCTTTGAAGGATGTTTTATAGATCATCCGGTAAAAATCAGCATCGTTTTTTGCGAGCAATGAAAAGGTTCCAAAGCCTGCCTTTGTAGCCAGTGCCTGCATGTCGGCTTTGGAAAATGTGCGGATCAGCGAAGCAGAAACAAAACGCGAGTTGGCCGGAAGCGCTGGCTGATTCTCATTCTTTTTGCAACCGGTAAAAATGACCAACAATAAGATAGATAAGAAAAGATGCTGTTTCATTGACGCTAGATGATGGAGGAAGATAAGCACAAATCTCCGCCAATTACATCCCTCATCTCTCCTGTTCAATCGCAAACACCATCCGGGCCGCAAACGGCTCCTTCCGCGATAGCGGGCACTTCTTCTTGCCAAACCTTATTCAGCACCTCAGCGAAAAGATCTGTGGGCTGTGCGCCAGACACTGCGTATTTGTTGTTGAACACGAAGAAAGGCACTCCGCTGGCGCCCACCTGCCGGGCCATGGATTGGTCGGCTTCTACTTCTTCTTTAAATAAATCACTGTCAAGCATAGCCGAAATTTCTTCTTTGGGAATACCGACTGAAGTCCCGATATCTGTTAGCGTATGATGGTCACCGATATCCAGTCCGTTGGTATAATATGCTTTGAACAATGCCTCTTTGGTATCATTTTGAAGACCGTGTTTTTTGGCCAGGTGCAGGAGGCGATGAGCGTCTAGGCTGTTATTGAGGATGGCCGTATCGAAGTTATAGGTGAGTCCGACCTCTTTGGCATTGTTGGTCATAAAATCATTCATCTCTCTGGCCTTTTCCAGGGTTATGCCTTTTCTGTCAGCGAGGTATTGATGAATCGATTTTCCCGGGATCATTTTAAGGTCAGGATCAAGCTGGAAACTGCGCCATTCGACGTCGACTTTATCCTTGTGATCGAAGCCTGCAAGCGCTTTTTCAAACTTGCGCTTCCCGATATAGCAGAAGGGACAATTGATATCCGACCAGATTTGTACGTTCATGGAATGATGATATTTAATTTTCTGACACCTTGCAGGCAAGCTTGTTATTAAGGATTAGTAGCAAATAAAGATGCTTCTTTTACAAACACCCTGCGGTTGAGTTTGAGCTGTGAAATGATCAGTTCCGCGAAATCTTCAGGATGGATCAGCCTGTCTTCATTGTCCTTGATGAGGTGGGCACTCTTCGCCAGTTCGGTGACGACGGTGCTTGGCGCAAGAGCAGTAACCCGAATATTGTGCTTGCGTACTTCCTGCATGAGTGAATCCGTGAGACCCATAAGCCCAAATTTCGATGCGCTATACGCACTCGTCATAGCGCTACCTTTTAAACCTGCGGTAGATGAAATATTGACGATATCACCCGTTTTTCTTTCGATCATTTGGGGTAAAACCGCTCTGGTCACATAATAAGTTCCGAAAAGATTCACTTCCACCTGTTTTATCCAGTTTTCCGGTGACAGTTCCAGGAAGCTGCCAAAGGTACCTGTGCCCGCGTTGTTGATGAGGATATCAATATCGCCCAATGCTTTGCTTATTGATTCAACGGCCTTGTTTACTGAATCTATATTGCTGACATCGGCAGTAGCGAAGGCGACCTTTACCCCTGTGGTCCTGATTTCTGCAGCTACGGTCTGAAGATCCGATTCTGTTCGGGCGATCAAACCGATGTGGACACCTTCTGCGGCCAGTGCCAGTGCGATCGCGCGTCCGATACCCTTTCCTGCTCCTGTGACGAGCGCTATTTTACCTGTAAGTGCTTCCATGGTTGATGTTTAAGCATTAAACGGCAAAGGTAGGGTGCCACGGCCTGTAGTGATCACAAAAAAAGGCGAAAAAGGTCCCGTTTCGGAAATGATTTTAAAGTGCGGATAAATAATTATTTTCGGAAACACAGTGACGTGGCCATCATCCCTGAAACGGAATTCACGCATCTAAAAATACTCATTCATGCAAACGATCCTCGGAGCAAACGGACAAATCGCCACCGAGCTGGCCAAAGAACTTAAGAGAAAGTATACCTCCGACATCAGGTTGGTCAGCAGGGATCCGAAAAAGGTAAACGATACTGACCTGTTGTTTCCGGCAGATCTGATGGACGCTGCGAAAACAAATGAGGCCGTAAAAGGAAGTGAAATAGCCTATCTCACCGTAGGCCTGCCTTTGGATACCGCAGCGTGGGGGATACAATTTCCTGCGATCATGCGCAATGTGATTGATGCCTGTAAGAATAACAATACACGCCTGGTGTTTTTCGATAATACCTATATGTACCCGCAGGACGGCCAGGTGCTAACGGAAGAAACGGCGTTCGCTCCCGTCGGGGAGAAAGGAAGGATCCGGGAAAAGACCACGTTGATGTTACTGGAAGAAATGAGATCGAAACAGATTACCGCATCGATCTGCAGGGCACCCGAATTTTACGGTCCGGGAAAAACGCAAAGCATCACAAACAGCCTCATATTTACCAATATCAGGAAGGGCCTGCCGTTAAAAGTTTACCTGAACGACGGCACACTCAGAACCCTGATCTGGACGCCGGATGCAAGCAAAGCCATGGCGCTGATTGGGAACACGATGGAAGCTTATCATCAGACCTGGCATCTGCCCTGCGATGACGATCGATTGACTTACAAAGAATTAATTAAACTGGCATCGGAAATCTACGGCGAGGCGTTTGATTATACTGTGATCCATGAATCAGATTTAAAGTTGGCAGCTATTAACGATCATCGAACCAGTGAGATGCTGGAATTACTTCCGAGATATGATCATGATAATATTTTCGATTCGTCAAAATTCAAGAAAATGTTTCCCGATTTTAAAGTCACCACGTACAGGCAGGGTATTGGGCAGATAAGGGATGAACAAAAAATAAGTGCCTCCCGATAATGCCCGGTTCGACAATATAAAAAATTGAGTCAATTATGAACCAGTACAAGATGCCTTTTATTAAAAGCGGGCTTTTCAAAAGTTTGATCGCAGCCATTTTACTGTTAATAACGGGCCGCGGCATTTCCCAGGGTACCGACATAATTAAACTGGCTTTCAGCGACAATTCGACTTTTGATATCACTACCACCCTGGGTGACAAACGACCTGCCCGTTTTCGGGTACTTGATTCATCGGACGTCTGGGACGAAGATCGGTTTTATTTGAAATATGATCTGACTTCCGCAGCCGTTCTTGAGGGTCTGGAAGAAGACGAACATTCCCCCTATCACCGCTATTTATTCAGTGATAGTCTGCTCAACAGCCACATCAGCGACCAGGAAAAAATCAATTTGTTTACACTCAGTAAAAGCACGGCTCGTAAAAAACTGGTCGGAACTTTTGCAGCATTCACCTGGATAAAATCGTTTACTGCAGTGAAATCCGGATTCTTTTTCTCGATGACAGAACCACTTTTCTCAACCGATAAAACGTTTGCATTTCTTAATATCACCGTTTATAAGAAGGACAAATACACTGAAAATTTAAGGGATTCAAATTTTGGGAATATCATGTTGATTTATGAAAAAAATAAAACCGGAACCTGGAGCAGGCTAAGGAAAGTAGACCGAATTTTTTTCTAACGATTTCCATGCTGCTGGAAAAGCAGCAATCCGGATCATCATTTAATCCTGCTTTTTTAGCCAGGAAATCAACCTGGCCGATTTTCGGGAATTGGCGAACTTAACACTACAAAAAATAAGATAAATGAAAGTTGTAGTTACTGGCTCTCTAGGACATATCAGCCGGCCACTGGCAAAAGAATTAATAAAAAAAGGGCATGAAGTACTTATTGTTACAAGCAGTGAGCAAAGAAAGCCTGAAATTGAAGCGCTTGGCGGAAAGTCAGCGATTGGTTCAGTAGAAGATGTCGATTTCCTGACTGCAACTTTTTCAGGCGCCGATGTGGTTTACGCCATGATTCCACCCGATTTTAGCGTACCTGATATTGTGGCACGATACACTAAAATCGGTAATTGTTATGCAAAAGCCATCCTCGATTCCGGGGTCAGGAAAGTTGTACAGCTAAGCAGCTGGGGAGCGCATTTACCTTCAGGCACCGGTGTCATCGTTGGATCATACCATGTGGAGCAGATCCTGAATAAATTGGACAATGTATCCATCACCTACCTGCGGCCGACATCATTTTACTACAATTTGTTCCATTATATGGATATGATTAAAATCGCTGGATTTATCGGAACCAATTTCGGTGGTGATGATAAAGTTTCCATGGTAGCCCCAGCGGATATTGCTGCCGCTGCTGTCGAAGAAATAGAGGCTGCCGATACGGGTAACAGGGTAAGGTACGTAGCCAGCGACGAACATACCTGTAGTGAGATCGCCGCTATTTTAGGTGCAGCCATCGGTAAGCCCGATTTAAAATGGATGCGTTTTACCGATGAACAAACCCAGGCAGCCATGGAGAAAAATCATGTTCCAGCGAATGTCGCGGCCCTGCTTGTAGAAATTAATGCAGCCATTCATAGCGGGTTGTTGGCGGAAGATTACAACCTGAACAAACCGGTTCTCGGCAGGGTAAAACTCGGGGAATTTGCGAAAGAATTTGCCGCCGTATTTAGCGCGAAATCTCAACAACATGATCATTTATAATTAAACTTCTGAAATGAGAAAGCTGAAATTACAAATGAACATGACTCTGGATGGCTTCGTTGGAGGTCCGGAGGGCCAATTGGATTGGATGACGGGTGAAATGGAAGAGAAACAACTCAACGCTTTGTTCGAACTGACAGACAGCATGGACACCATTATTATGGGCAGAAAAATGACCGCGGGGTTTACGCAATATTGGGAAGAGATGGTGAACAATCAACCCGACAATCCAGAATTTCCCTACGCAAAGATGTTTGTTGACACGCCGAAGATTGTCTTCAGCAAAACTCAAAAACACATTGACGGAAAAAATGTGACCGTAGAAAACGGAGATCTCCTGAATTCGGTCAATAAACTTAAACACCAGGAAGGCAAAGACATCATCGTTTACGGCGGAGCCAATTTTGTTTCCCAATTGATAAAGAACGGGCTGATCGATGAATTGTATCTTTTCATCAATCCGGTCGTAATTGGAAACGGCTTAAGCATCTTTAAAGAGCGATTCAATTTTGAATTGATCAGCTCGGAAGCTTTTGAAAGTGGTGTTATGATGAATAAATACAAACAGCTTCCCGGACAGACTGCCGGTTGAGAACGGTTATTGCTTTACCGGGCAACAATACACACTTATTGGGCATCAAGGCAATTGAGAAAAAATAATTTCTCACCTGGGCAGTTAAGAATTCTATTTAGAGTTTCAATGGCGCATGCTTAGGTCTGCCATTTTGTTTTATCAATATTTCTGCATCAACTTCAGCAAACCTCTATCCAGTTGCATTCCCTTCCAATCCTCATACACCACATCTGTCCTGCCTGAGTTCAATATCCCGAAATCACCGATATATTCCCAGAGTGCAAAGCCGATTCCGTTGGAGGAAAGTATATCGAGCACATCAGTGAACCAGGCGAGAAAAACTGGATGCGGCGTTTTATTCCAGGAACCACATTCACCGCAGTGCACGGCCACGCCTTTGCTTACCGCATCGAGCCAGGGTTTATAATAGTCTTCCAGCATCTGCCGGTTAAGGTTTTGCTTTCCTACCTGTCCGGGATACACGGGAACAGGCATGTTTTCAGGATCCTTGTTCGCCCATGGCGCCTTGTAATGCGAGATGGCACCGGGATTATAGCCCCGACAACTCTGCGCTATCGGTAGATCGAAGAGTTCGGGTATTGGTTTGTTGCCAACATTATTTCCATCTGCAATAACGAAATGTTCTTTGTTTTCTTTACGGATAGCCTTTAGTGCGCCCTCGGCGACCTTACGGTAAAGGTCTCCAGGCACACCGGACGATCGCGAGAGCTGATCGTTCATATCCTCGCGCATGCTGGGTTCGTTGAGCAGATCGAAACTGATCTTTTTCGACGAGAGGTTTTTGTATCTCTTTGCCCAGATATTCCAGTGGAAATAAAAGGCCTGCTGGGCGGCTTCGTCTTTCCACAAATTGTACGGTTCGTTGAAACCTGCATTGATGCAATATCCCGGGGCACGGTGCAGGTTCAGACTTACATGCAGATCGTTTTTGTGTGCCATCTGAACGAGCTGATCGATTTTGTTCATCGCCGATTCATCAACCTGGTAAACCTCATCAGGAGTGATGGGTTTGCTGCGATCAAATTTTAGATAGTAGGGATAGGCCATCGGGAGACGGATAAAATTAAATCCCCAGTCGCGCATCCATTTCAGTTGGTCTTCGGTTGTGTATCGCCGTTGTTTTGCAGGGTCGGGAGTGTTGAAGTCGGTTAGGTTGAAACCCTTCCATCTGGCAGGAAATTTAACGTTCGTGTGTTGAGGGTTTGCGAGTAGCTGGCTGCCTGCAAGTCCGATGGCGGCCGAGGCCAGGGTGGTGTTTTTCACGAAGGATCTTCTGTTCATATGGTGCGTTTTTACAATTATTTTCCCGCCGATTTCAATGAGATATTGTTTGTTATTT
This sequence comes from Chitinophagaceae bacterium, assembly GCA_039922795.1. Taxonomy (GTDB): domain Bacteria; phylum Bacteroidota; class Bacteroidia; order Chitinophagales; family Chitinophagaceae; genus JADCRZ01. Next base: position 358 of record JBDTEB010000051.1, on the reverse strand, counting down.
GGATATTTTTTGGAGAGATTATGCTATTAAATGGATTTGAAACCCGACATTTTGATTGGAAACCTGACGATTTGATTTGAAACCTGACATGTTGATTTGGAACCCGACATCTGGATTTGGAGCCCGACATCCGGATTTGAAACCCTGCATCTGGATTTGGAACTCGACATCTGGACTGGAAACCCGACATCTGGATTTGAAACCCGACATTTTGATTTGAAACCCGGCATCTGGATTTGAAACCCGACATCTGGACTGGAAACCCGATATGTGGATTTGAAACCCGATATTTTGATTTGTAGGGGCGGGCCTTGCGTCCGCCCTGGTTGCTATTTCGTAGAGTGACAGACTTATAATG
>JBDTEB010000050.1:0-2865 GCA_039922795.1 Chitinophagaceae bacterium | reverse complement strand
TGCCAGGCATTGGCTTGCTTACAATCAAAAGATCTGCAAACGCTGCAACCTGCCTTTCGTGAAAGCCTCACCCGGCAAAGCAAAAAGAACCAGCTTCGTCTGTTCCAATTGCCAGGTGCTCTATTAGCAAATAGCCACTTCACTTGTTGTGGCGACTGCGGCGCAAATGAAAATCTGACTTTACCGCCAAATTCCGATTCTTGCGATCAACATCCCTATCTTTGAACTAAACGAAGGTATGTTGAGAGTGGGGGTGTTTGGAGTTGGACATCTGGGGAAGTTTCACATTAATAACTGGAGAGAGATCAGCGGGATCGAACTGGTTGGCTTTTTTGATCCTGATGATAAGGCTGCCGAAGAGGCAATCAATACGTATGGACTTAAAAGATTCAACAATCAGGAGTCTTTGATAGATGCCTGCGATGCAGTGGATATCGTTGCACCTACCCAGTTCCATTTTGCTATTTGTGCCGCCGCGATCCGTAAAGTGAAACATGTTTTTGTTGAAAAACCTCTCGCCGCAACGATGAACGAAGCCCGGGAGTTGGTTAAACTGGCCCGGGAAGTCTCAATAAAATTTCAGGTTGGTCATGTAGAACGATTCAACCCTGCCTTTCTGGCGACAAAAGGATTGGAACTTAATCCAATGTTTATTGAAGTGCACAGACTGGCACAATTTAATCCAAGAGGCACCGAAGTGAGTGTGATCCTCGATCTCATGATCCATGATATCGACATTATATTGAATATTGTGAAGAGTGAGGTAAAGTCAATTTCGGCAAGTGGAGTAGCAGTTATGACAGATACTCCCGATATCGCAAATGTGAGGATAGAATTTAATAACGGTTGCGTGGCAAACCTTACTTCCAGTAGAATCTCTATGAAAAGAATGCGAAAAGTGAGGGTTTTCCAGAAAGATGGTTATATCGGTATTGATTTTCTCAACAAGAAAACTGAGGTCATCAGACTGAAATCACCTTCTGACGAACACGTTTTCTCATTTGACATTGAAACCCCGAATGGCAAAAAAACTATAGCGGTGGCTAACCCGCCCATCCCTGAAGTGAACGCTATTCGCATGGAACTGGAGACATTCCGTGATGCGATAGTCGAAAACACACCAACTGTGGTTTCGATGGTGGATGGTTACCGGGCGATGGATATCGCACACCAGATCCTGAACAAAATAAAACACAACAGTTTGGCAAGCTAATTGACCAAGAAAGTAATTTTCGTTAATTGTAGTTCACCCAGAAAAACCAGAGGAGGCAGTATTAAATCTTATAATGACAATGAACGGGATGTCCAGTTAATAGCAGGACGCGCTGACCTGCTCAGGGCCCGCTACAAGAATAAACCCCTGCTTTACCCGGTATCAAAAAGCTATTCAGGCAATTCCTTATCGCTATGGCAAAAAAGGGTCAAACGCGGCATCGATGTCTCCGTTTCGATATTGTCGCTGATTGTACTTTGCCCCGTGCTTGTTTTAGTTGCACTTAAAGTGAGATCTTCTTCGAGGGGGCCTGTTATCTATTCACAAGAGCGAATCGGTTGTAAAGGCCGCAGATTTACCATATACAAATTCCGCAGCATGTATAGCGACGCTGAGCCTAACGGCCCGGCACTGTCTTGTGATCATGACCCAAGAATTACTGCCTGGGGCAGAATCATGCGTAAGTGGAGACTGGACGAATTGCCGCAGTTTTTTAATGTTCTTCTCGGGGAAATGACCCTGGTAGGCCCAAGACCGGAAAGAGAATTTTACATCGATCAGATGAAGCAATTCATCCCGGGATTTACCGACCTGCTCGAAGTGAAACCCGGGCTTACCTCTGCAGGAATGGTTAACTTCGGCTACGCAGAAAATGCAGGGCAAATGGCCGAAAGAATGAAATTTGATCTTCAGTACCTGAACAGTATTTCGCTTGCCCTCGACTTTAAAATTATGATTCAGACTTTGAGAATCATCTTTTCGGGAAAAGGCAAATAATCCCTTATCCTTTACAAAAAATCAGGATTTATTGCTGACCTTCATCCTATCTGCAATATCAAATATTTGAAAAGGCTTCTCCTTTTTGTTTCACTCAATCTTTCCCTGGAGCTTTTGGCTCAGCCTGCCTATTTTCAACAAAGGGCCGACTTTACCATCGACGTTTCCTTAAATGACAGAGAACATACACTCACCGCTTTTGAAAACATCAGGTACACTAACAACAGTCCGGATACACTGCGTTTCATTTGGTTTCATCTTTGGCCTGAAGCATTCCGTAATGATAAAACCGCTTTCAGCGATCAGCTACTTGAGAACGGCAGTACTTCCTTTTATTTTTCTAACAAAAATCAGAAAGGGTATATCAACCGGCTTAATTTTAAGGTAGATGGAGTCACTTCCGAAACCGAGGATCATCCTTCTTACATAGATGTCATAAAGTTGCTGCTTCCGAAACCTTTGTTTCCGGGCGGGCAGATCTCCATTACCACTCCCTTTCATGTAAAATTGCCCAGCAACTTTTCACGGGGGGGGCATAGCGGTCAATCATACCAGGTGACGCAATGGTATCCAAAACCGGCAGTATATGATCGGGGTGGGTGGCACCCGATGCCTTACCTTGACCAGGGGGAATTTTATAGTGAGTATGGCGATTACGATGTCAGAATTTCTATTCCTGATAACTACGTGGTGGCCGCCACCGGAGAGTTGCAAAACCCTGATGAGATAGCCTGGCTGAAAAACAGATTGATACCAACCTATTCTCCCTACAAACCATTGAAAAAAGGCAGGCGCCCGCCGTTGCCCGTCAACAGCGACATTCCGGCAAGTTCTGCAAAATTCAAAGAGCTCAGGTATATTCAAAAAAGCGTGCA
>JBDTEB010000049.1:0-5318 GCA_039922795.1 Chitinophagaceae bacterium | reverse complement strand
CCCCACGAGCTATTTCGGCCTCTCCCTCAATATTCCGATTTTCGACGGGTTTGCAAAAGATGCAAGAATAAAGCAGGCCAGGCTTACCCTGAGTCAAACGGTTAATAATATAGAAGACCTGAAGAATAATATCGACAACCAGGTATTTACGGCAAAAGCATCTATCCGAAATGCGATCGTAACCCTTGATGAACAAAAAGGGAATATGGAACTCGCGGAAAAAGTGTACAATCAAACAAAGCTGAAATATGAGCAGGGATTGGGTAGCAACCTTGAAATTACCAATGCCGAGACTGACCTTACGACAGCACAGAATAATTATTTCTCAGCGAAATACGATGCCATCATCGCCAAAATAGACTTTCTAAAAGCAGTTGGAAAATTATAAGTAATTAAATTAAAACCTGGTAAATGAAACAGTTCATAAATATATTCCTCGCCGGCTCACTGATCTTTTTTGCCATTGGGTGCAGGCAGAGAGTTGAAGACAAAGCTGCGGTTGTAAAAAAGAAGCAGAAAGAATTGCAGACGAAGAAAGATGCCGTGACCAAACTGAATACGGATATAGCCAGCCTTGAAACAGAAATTACCAAACTCGATCCTTCCACTGCAAAGAAGGAGAAGGCAAAACTTGTCGCGCTTGCCACCGTGACAAAATCCGAGTTTGTTCATTACATAGATCTGCAGGGTAAGGTTGACGCAGAGAATATTTCCTATGTTACTCCGCGCGGCCAGGGCGGGCAGGTAAGATCTATTTTGGTGAAGAAAGGTGATCGGGTGAAGAAAGGGCAATTGCTACTCACGCTGGATAATTCACTGGTAAAGGAAAATCTGCAAACTGCTCAAACACAACTCGCTTATGCGGAAAATATTTATCAGCGGCAGAAAAATCTCTGGGATCAGCAGATTGGAACTGAAGTGCAGCTCATCACTGCCAGGAATAATGTTGACCAGGCGAAAAGGAATATCGCCACGCTGCAGGAACAGCAATCTTTCTCTAACGTTTATGCACATGTGAATGGAATTGCCGACGAGGTAAGTATTCGGGTGGGAGAGATGTTCACAGGAATGCCAACTTCCGGAATAAAGATCGTCAACAATTCCGAGCTGAAAGTAATCACCGATGTTCCCGAGAATTATATTTCAAAGGTAAAAAAAGGAACACCTGTTGTGATTACCATTCCTGATCTGAACAAGACATACAATTCCTCTATCAGCCTCATCAGTCAATCCATCGGTACAAGTTCAAGGGGATTCAGTGCGGAAAGCAAATTGCCCGCAGATGCAAACCTCAAGCCCAACCAGATTGCGCTGATCAAGATCCAGGACTACAAGGCCTCGGGCGCGATCGTTATTCCGGTTAACGTAGTGCAGACGGACGAAAAAGGCAAGTTTGTTTTGGTAGGAGTTAATGAAAGCGGCAAAATGATCGCGAAAAAGAAGTCCGTTATTCTTGGCGAGTTATACGGTGATAAAATAGAGATTACCTCGGGTCTCGCCGAGAACGATGTGCTCATCACTGAAGGATACCAGAACTTGTATGAAGGCGAAATGATCGTCACAAGGCCTTCGAATGGATAATTGCCTCTCAGCCCCTAATACCCAGAAAGCCAGGATTAACGGATCCGGGAAATAAAAATTTGCACCATGAGCGCACTGAACAACATAAAGGAAAAATTTAAAGAATTTGGGCCGACCAGTTGGTCCATCACGAATAAGACCTCAATTTATCTGCTGATCATTTTCGTTTCAGCAATGGGTGTTTTTCAATTTATGACGCTTCCGAAGGAGCAGTTTCCGGATATCGTTATCCCTACCATGTATGTTCAAACGATATACGTAGGTAATTCACCAAAGGATATAGAAAACCTGGTCACCCGTCCGATTGAAAAACAGATTAAGGGTATTACCGGTGTCAAGATAAATAAACTGAATAGTACTTCCGTTCAGGATTACTCCGCGATAACGGTAGAATTCAATACGGATGTAAATCTCGATGTCGCTCTGCAGAAAGTAAAAGATGCGGTCGATAAAGCGAAGAAGGACTTGCCGACGGATCTCACCGAAGAGCCGAATGTAATGGAGGTAAGTCTCTCGGAACTGCCGATCATGTTTGTTAACCTGAGTGGCGATTACGATATGGTTCACCTGAAAGAATATGCCGATAATCTGCAGGACCGGCTCGAAGAATTATCCCAGATCACGAGAGTCGATATTGTTGGCGCGCCTGAAAGGGAATTTCAGATCAACGTCGACAACTATAAAATGCAAAGTGCGAACATCACTTTTGATGATATCGCCAATGCCGTGTCGAGAGAGAATATGGATATTTCGGGAGGTTTGCTGGAAGTCGGTGAAATGAAACGTACCCTGCAGGTTAAGGGTCAGTTTAAGACTGCCTATGATATCGATAAGATCGTTTTGCGCAATACATCCGGTTCCCCCATTTATTTAAGGGATATCGCTACCATAATTGACACTGTAAAAGAGCGGGAAAGCTATGCCCGTTTGAATGGGAAAAATGTGGTTACCCTGAACATCGTAAAGAGGGCCGGGGAAAATCTGATCGTGACTTCGGATGAAGTGAAAAGGGTTGTTGAAGAAAGCAGGAGCGTTGACTATCCAAGAGATCTCGACGTGGTGATCACGGGTGATCAAAGCCGCAATACAAAAACATCTTTTAACGATCTCGTAAACTCGATTGTAATCGGGTTTCTCCTGGTTTTGCTGGTGTTGATGTTCTTCATGGGCGTCACCAATGCATTCTTCGTTGCCCTCTCCGTGCCCCTGAGTATGTTCCTGGCGTTCCTGTTTTTGCCGGCGGCAGAACTGATCGTCGGCGGAAATGTCACACTCAATTTTATTGTTCTGTTTGCCCTGCTTTTTGGTTTGGGAATTATCGTGGATGATGCCATCGTGGTGATAGAAAATACGCACAGGATCTTTGTGGAGGGAAAGGGTAAAATAAGTCCGGTAGCCTCTGCGAAGATGGCCGCGGGCGAGGTATTCATCCCGGTTCTGGCGGGAACGCTGACTACGCTGGCGCCGTTTATTCCTTTGTTGTTCTGGCCGGGGATCATCGGTAAGTTTATGATCTATCTGCCAACCATGCTCATATTCACGCTGAGTGCGTCCCTGATCGTGGCCTTTATCATGAACCCGGTTTTTGCAGTGGACTTCATGAATCATCCGGATGATGTAAAAGAATCGAAGTCTGCCATATTTAAAAAGCCCGCGTTCTGGATCGCTGTTGCGGCCGGTATCATTCTCGACCTGATGAATTATACCTTCCTGGGCAACCTGCTGATTTTCTTCCTGATCATGGTATTGCTATATCGCTTTGTTTTTGAAAGCTGGATCGAAACTTTCCAGAACAAGGGTCTGCCATGGATCATGAATCATTACGAATCGCTGCTTCGCTGGGGCTTGAAGGGATGGAGACCCGTAGGATTGCTGCTCGGTATAGTATCCCTGTTCATTCTATCCGTGCTGTTTTTTATTGCCATGAAAGTTCCCGTGGTTTTCTTTCCGAAAGGGGATCCGAATTTTATATATGTGTACCTGAAATTACCCGTGGGAACGAACGTTGACTACACCGATTCCGTTACTCATCAGCTTGAGTCGAGAGTTGCGCAGGTACTTGGAACCAAGAATGGCAAGATGAATCCTATTGTAGAAAGTGTGATCTCGAATGTGGCTATCGGCGCCAATGATCCGCAAAGTGGTGACAGGAGTACGCGTCCTGAACTTGGCCGTGTACAGGTGTCGTTCGTGGAATTTGAAAAAAGACACGGTGTGTCTACCGCTCCGTATCTTGACTCGATCAGAAAAGCGTTGAAAGGTATTCCCGGTGCAATTATTTCGGTTGACCAGGAACAGGGTGGTCCTCCGACCGAACCCCCGATCAATATCGAAATATCGAGTGAAGATTTTAATAGTCTGACTAAAACTGCGGTGGCGCTAAAGAGTTATCTCGATTCGGTGCAGGTAAACGGGGTAGAGGAATTGAAGATGGATGTGGATCTCACCAATCCCGAAATTACGCTTACTGTTGACCGGGAGAGAGCCATGATCGAGGGCGTGTCTACCGCACAGATCGGCATGCAACTCCGCACAGCGCTCTTCGGAAGAGAGGTGTCCAAGATAAAAGACGGTGAGGAAGAATACAAAGTGCAGCTCAGGAATAATGAGCTGCAGCGCAAGAGTCTGTCTGACCTCCTGAATATGAGGATCGTGTTTCGTGATCTTGCCAGTGGGCAGGTAAAGAAAGTGCCTATCAGTGCTTTGGTGAAAGTCGATTATACAAGTACGTTTGGTAGCATAAAAAGAAAAAATGTGAAGAGGGTGATTACCCTTACTTCAAATGTGCTTTCCAGTTACACGCCAACAGCGGTAAATGCCGATCTCAAGGCAGCAATCGAGCGCTTTACGAAAGTGGGCGAAGGGGTTACCATTACTCAAACGGGTGAAGGGGCACAGCAGGCCGAAACGGGGGCATTCCTTGGAAAAGCACTGATCATAGCACTCGCGCTGATCCTGTTCATCCTGGTGCTGCAGTTTAATTCGGTGAGTAAATCGGTGATCATTCTCACAGAAATAGTTTTCAGTGTGATCGGCGTGATGCTGGGTTTCGGACTTACCGGTATGACTGTATCGGTTGTAATGACCGGAGTGGGTGTTATCGGTCTTGCAGGTATCGTAATCAAGAACGGGATACTTGTGATAGAATTTACCGATGAATTAAGAGGCAGGGGAATGAAGACAAAAGAAGCGGTAATTGCTGCGGGTAAAACCCGTATCATCCCGGTAATGCTCACTGCGGTGGCTGCGATACTGGGATTGATCCCGCTGGCGATCGGATTCAACATCAACTTCATTTCGGCATTCTCTGAACTTAATCCGCATATCTTCTTTGGTGGTGACAGTGCTTCCTTCTGGAAACCACTCGCCTGGACGATCATCTTCGGGTTAACGGTTGCCTTCTTCATGACACTGATCATTGTACCGGCCATGTACCTGATTGCAGAGCGCCTCAGAAGGCCGATGCGCAGGATGTTCGGTGGCAAGTGGATCTCCATGCTGGGAATACCGCCATTTATATTCCTTTTCATTCCACTGATGATCGTCACTGGTATTGTACACGGAGTTACGGTGAGAAGACGAATGAGGAAGATGGGAAATGATGCGAATCTGAAATTCGCCGGAAGCTGGTTTTAATAATTATCGTTTTGTAGGGGCGGGCCTTGCGTCCGCCTTCATTGCGCAGAGGAGCCGTACGGGATGTTTATAATCCTGGAAACCGTTTTGTAGGGGCGGGC
>JBDTEB010000048.1:0-3272 GCA_039922795.1 Chitinophagaceae bacterium | reverse complement strand
GTTTATTTTGGAGCAATTATTTGTTTTCTTTTTATACTCGGGATGGTTTACGTAAAACACTGGATCAAGTGGGGTGTTTTTGCAGCCTGTCTCATCGGCACAATGCTTGCCTGGGGCAGTCATTTCGAAGCATTCAATTACTTCCTTTTCGACCATCTTCCCTTGTACAACAAGTTCAGGGCACCTACCATGGCACTGGTTATTCCACAGCTGGGATTCACGCTGCTGGCCAGCCTGGCACTTGAACAGATTATTTTTGGGGGAATGAAAACCGAAGAAGCGTGGAAGAAGCTCAAACTGGGTTCCTATATCACGCTCGGACTTTTTGTTGTGCTGATCCTGATGTATTTCTCTGCCGATTATGCAGCGCCCAAGGATAGCCTGCTTAAACAAAACTTCTCACAAGGGTTTATGCAGCAGGCGGCACAGGGCCAAACGCCAACTCCTGCCATACAGCAACAGGCTGAAGAAAAAGCCGGCTCAATCATAAGTGCACTTAGAGATGACCGTAAGTCACTCTTTGGGAAGGATCTGTTGCGTTCATTTTTCCTCGTTATCCTGGCGGCAGGCACATTGTATTTGTTCGTACAGAAAAAGATCAAAGCCATGTACGCCATGGTGATCATTTGCATCCTGGCATCCGGAGACCTGCTTGCCGTGGGCAAACGCTACCTCAACAATGAAAATTTTGTTGAACCAACGGATTTTGAATCTTATTTCATACCGACCAATGCCGATAACCAGATCAAATCAGATCCCGATAAAAGTTTCCGTGTTTTTGACCAGACGGCCAGTTCACCATTTGAAGATGCAAGGGCCTCATATCATTTTAATTCGATAGGTGGGTACAGCCCGGCAAAACTCGCGTTATACCAGGATATCATTCAGCGGCAGCTTTCCAATGGCAACATGGAAACCTTCAACATGCTGAACACTAAATATTTCATTACGGCCAATCAAACCAACGGTCAGCCGGAGGCGCGGAAGAACCCCGGAGCATTGGGTAATGCGTGGTTTGTAAAGAACATCCGATTTGCGGAAAATGCTGATGATGAGATGAATATCCTGAATACTTTGCAGGTAAAAGACAGTGCCGTCATAGACAAAAGATTCAAATCGCAGATCACAATAATGCCGCAAGCCGATTCTTCAGCATTCATCAGGATGACAGAAAATCTGAACGACAAGATCGACTATGAGTCGGTATCCTCAAAGCCGGGCTTTGCTGTATTTAGCGAGATTTATTACCCACATGGCTGGGATGTTTTTCTTGACGGAAAGAAAACGGATTACGTGCGCGTAGATTACCTGTTGAGGGGAATGCAGATCCCTGCGGGAAATCATAAGATAGAGTTCAGGTTTGAACCGCGTTCGGTAATCCTTGGCGACAAAATCACGATGTGGCTGTCGATATTATTGTACGTCGTACTGATCGGCGGAATAGCTTATGAAATTCGTCAGCAGATGGAGCCTTCCGTAAAAGCGTGACGGGCACGTACTAACGTAAAACAAATAGAGCCGGCAGCCGCGGCAACGCCTTATGGAGAAAGCGCTTTCACTGATACCCTACAAGATCTTTCCCGCGAAACTGGGTGGACAAAAAGGTATCGCGCTTTTCAATGAATATCTTTCAAAACTGTTCCCTCTTTGCTGTGCAACGGTCACCGGCAATGATCCGCGGTATGCGACCTATCCCGTTTTTAATATTTTAGGAGACTCGTCGCTGAGGTATATTAATGTTTTCAATTTCTTCCGTTTGCGGAAAATTATTCGCGACCAGGCAGTTACACACCTGATCCTCGAACATCCTTATTTGGGATGGCTTGGAATGCTGCTCAAAAAATATACCGGGGTAAAGCTGGTTGTTCATTCGCACAATATCGAATCTACCCGGTGGAAAACATTGGGCAAATGGTGGTGGAAAATATTATGGTGGTATGAAGGCATGGTTCACCGGTATGCCGACTACAATTTTTTTATCCATGATGAGGATCGAAGTTTTGCAGTTACCGAGTACAACGTAGATCCCGCCAAAGCGATCACCGTTACTTACGGCATTGAATGGAACCAGGCGCCGTCGAAAGAACTGCGCGATGCTTCGCGCGAGATTCTTTTATCAAGGTACACTATTGAGTCATCCGCAGTTATCATGTTGTTCAACGGAAGTCTTGATTACTCACCCAACCTCAACGCAGTTCATGATATCCTGAAAAATATCAATCCTCTTTTTTTACAGGGAGATCTTGTGTACAGGATCATCATCTGTGGTTCGGGATTACCGAGGGAGATGAACGACTTGACATCTTATGCGGATAAAAACATTATTTATGCCGGCTTTGTCGATGATATCAGCCTGTATTTTAAGGGATCCGATATCTTCCTCAACCCGGTTACAGAAGGTGGCGGCATCAAGACAAAACTGGTAGAGGCGCTAGGGTACGGAACAAGGGCAGTCTCCACCCAAAATGGAAGCATAGGTGTAAATCCGGAGGAATGTGGAGGCAACCTGGCCATCGTGAAAGACAAGGATTGGGAAGCATTTGCCAGCGAAACGAGGCGGATGGTTAGCGGTGAAACGAGCCGTCTTCCGGAAGGTTTTTTTAAAAAATTCTACTGGGGTAATATTGCTTCAAAGGCCGCAGAATTTATGCGCTCATGAGCCCGGCAGCTACCATAAGCGTGATCAGCATCTGCTTCAATAACCTGGCGGAGCTTATCGCCACGATGGAATCGGTAGACAAGCAAACCCTGTTGCCATTCGAACACATAATTATCGACGGATCGACCAATACCGCGATCTCAGATTATCTAACGGTCAATACCCAGCCCGGCTATCGGAAATGGATATGCGAAAATGATAAAGGTATAGCGGATGCGTTTAATAAGGGCGTAAAACTTGCGACGGGCAGGGTACTTAATATGTTGAATTCGGGTGACCGGTACATCAACGAGGTGGTGTTGCAAACAGTTGACGAAAAATTTGAACAAGATCCAGACCTGGCATGGCTGCATGGCAAGTTTTTGATTCAGCGGGGCGGACTTTGGGTGACCATCGGGAAGCCGTTTAATCCGGGACTGCTTTATCGCGGGATGAGGAGCCTGTCGCACCAGAGTATGTTTCTGAAAAGCAGCCTCCACGATAAGTTCGGGTTGTATGATGTGACTTTGAGAAATGCCATGGATTATGATTTCGTGTGCCGGATCGCTGGTGAAAAATTTATATTCATTCAACAGCCACTGATTGTTTTTGCTCCGGGAGGGACCACAGACAG
>JBDTEB010000047.1:0-5072 GCA_039922795.1 Chitinophagaceae bacterium | reverse complement strand
CGGCCTTAACCTTTTAAAATTCTCTTTGTACCTGGATTGACGCTGAAGGGAAGATGGTCAAAAACAAAGTCGTTGTATTCAGCCTTACCTTTTTCACCCTTAATATTCTGAGGGACTTCTCCCGTATTCTGGTTCCGTGCGCGCGGTAAGTTATTCAAAAGTAAAATAATGAACAACAGCCCAGTAAATTATTGACTGTCGGTATAACGAAAAACGATGTGATGTGCGGTAAGAAGATAACCTGATGGAATTTTCCTAACAAATAAGGTACATTAGAATATCATCCGGGATTAGTTCTCCAGGAAAGTTGGTTCAAGATGCGCTGGAGGTGACCCGCCAGTGGTGCTGGCGCCAGAGTGGCCCAGGATCAAACATCGAACCGCTGATCTCAAACCTGTTTTGGATTAAGGTTAGCCTGAACAAAGATCGCCGGATCAATCCGATAGACACAATGGCAATTGCTGATAATCGAGCCGACGCATTTGCCGGTTGGTGCGAAATCGGGGTTTCTTAACAGGCTCACCTACCCAAATAATCAACAACAGTTGAACGGGACTGCCGCTACCGCTGCGGTTGGCGGTGATAAAGTGGAGATCAAGTTGTTCTGGGATGTGTTTTAGTATTTTTAACGACGGAGGATTTGCTCCGCTTACTATGGCTTTTCTCTATGGATATAAAAAATCCGGTAGCTTGCAAAGTGAATGCAGCAACTTGAACGCATTCGAAAAGCCAGGTTCTATTGTTAATGTACAACGATTTTATATGAAGAAAAAACACATGCTGATTGTAGTGCTGTTTATGTTTTCTGCACATGCTTTCAGCCAGGCAAAGTATCCCGCTGTGACTGAAGGTGATTACAAAGTCAAAAACTTTGTGTTCGAAAGTAAAGAAACGCTTCCCGAACTCAACCTGCATTATGCCACACTGGGCAAACCTGTGAAAGACAACAACGGCATCGTAACGAACGCCGTTCTTATTATGCACGGCACTACCGGATCGCACGAGAATTTTCTAAACGAACGGTTTGGTGGTAATCTTTTTGGTCCCGGTCAACTTCTCGATGCCACCAAATACTATATCATTCTGACAGATGCGATAGGTCACGGAAAATCGAGCAGGCCAAGTGACGGTTTGCACATGAAGTTTCCAAAGTACACCTACGACGACATGGTCAGGGCTCAATATCTGTTGATCACAGATCATCTTGGAGTAAATCATCTGCGGCTGGTGATGGGAACTTCTATGGGTGGCATGCATACCTGGGTCTGGGGCTATACCTATCCTGATTTTATGGATGCTTTGATGCCTCTTGCCAGCAACCCGGTAGAAATCGCCGGAAGAAACCGTATGATGCGGAAGATGGCCATCGATCTTATCGAGATGGATCCGGCGTGGAAGGGTGGAGAATATACGTTTCAACCGAAAGTCGGACTGACCGGAGCAATATCATCACTGATCTTTATGGGCAGCTCACCGTTACAAATGCAGAAATCTGCGCCTACCAGGGAAAAGGCTGAAGCAATGCTTGCACGAACTGAAGACAGCTATCGGAAATCACTTGATGCCAATGATGTGATCTATGCGTTTGATGCTTCCCGCTTTTATAATCCTTCACCATTTCTTGAAAAGATCAAAGCACCCCTGCTTGCCATTAATTCAGCCGATGATGAAGTGAACCCACCTGAGTTAGGAATCATGGAAAAAGAAATTAAACGAGTGGATAAGGGCCGTTATGTTTTATTGCCTATCACCGATAAAACATCGGGACATGGAACGCATTCGAACCCCAGTATTTGGGGGAATTATTTGAAGATCTTTTTAACACTGACGAGGAGGTGAGGCAGATTTATTTAAGTAATCGAGTGTTATCGGAAGCATTAGGGGCTAGCCAAGTTTGGTAAGTTGATCAATCAATAATGGCAAGAACCGCACTTTTATTTGCCAGACAATCGAAAAGTCGACACCCATGTAATCGTGAACGATTCGATTTCGGAAGCCTCGAATTCTGTGCCAATCTATTTCTGGATACTGGTCTTTAAAGTCTTCAGAAAGTCTGTTCGCTGCTTCACCAATAATTTCAAAATTCCTGACTACAGCATCCATTGTTTTACCGTCATTCATGAACTGTTCGAAACTAAGGTCTATTGTGTAATCGAGAATCTTTTTTGCGCTGCTCAAAATGTCACTTACCAATAACTGGGAATCATGACTAGACATACAGAATCTCCTTTTCAATAGCCTGATAATATTTAGGCTTAACGCCGTTCCTGGAAACCAGGTCAATTCTTCTCTGCAGCTTATCTTCAAGATAATCGGCGAGGTCGATAAATTCCACCCCGATTGGTTGATCAAAATCAACTATAATGTCCAGGTCGCTACTCATATTAAAATCACTCCTGACAGCCGAGCCGAATAGACCAAGTGTGCGTACTTTGTACTTAGCAATCAAGTCGGGCTTAATTTTTCTTAAAGCAAGCAGGATTTCTGACACTTGTGACATTCTTCAAAGATAAGTAATCCTTGCCTTTGCATTCTCCATAGCTTGTGGCATTTAGAAAGTTGGGGAATTTATATTCGTCTGCTGATTAACAAATGCTGATTCAAATTCTACTGTTCAAATATATTCCAACCGCACTGAGTTTTTTCTATCCGTCAGTTTGCGTTACTCTATTATACGTAGGTTTGCAGCATTCAAATCTCTCTATAAAATATTGATTCTCATTTTTCAGAAGTCTATTGGCTTTTGAAAGTTCGTTTTGTCCCGGTTGACAAGGGCGACGGTAATTCCATGTTCAAATTTTATAAAGACCAATAATGAAAAATAAAATAAAAATCGCTGTAATTGGCGGTACAGGAAAATCCGGGAAATTTCTTGTTAAACAATTGGTAGAGCAAGGCTTTCAGCTCAAAATTCTTCTTCGAAATCCTGACAATTTCAAAACTAAAAGTCCACTTGTCGAAGTTGTTCAGGGTGATGTCACAAATTATAGTTCTCTCAATACTTTAATAAAAGGTTGTCAAGCTGTGGTAAGCACATTGGGATTGGGTATCCCCGCAAGCGACCCGACAATTTTTAGTCAGGCAGCGACCAATGTTCTTAAGGTGATGAATGACTACAAAGTTCATCGTTACATTGTGACTACCGGGTTAAATGTTGATACTCCTTTTGATAATAAAAGTCCGAAAACGTTGTTGGCGACAGATTGGATGAGAAAGAACTTTCCAATTTCAACAGCTGACAAGCAATCCGAATTTAATATTTTATCAGGCAGCAATATTGACTGGACTTTTGGTTAGGCTCCCTTTAATTGAGCAAACTGACGAAGTCGGTGACATAGTTGTCAGTTTAGAGGATTGTCCGGGGGATAAGATAAGTGCAACTGATTTAGCGAATTTCCTGATTGAGCAACTGTCTACCGACAATTTTATTGGAAAAGCTCCGTTTGTTGCAAATGTTTAAACGGGTTGATAGTGAGTCTGAGAGGCGTTCACTATTTTCATTTTCGGAATTAAGCAACATTACTGCTCAGCCAAAGATGATGGCCAGCACGAGAGTAATAGAGCGCGTAAGAGATCTGTTTCTACGTTCGTAATCACAACCACTGATCAGGACAAGAGACCTTATCAATCCGATACTTCGGGGCCGGGTTGAATATTTTAGAATTGAGAACTAAAGCCAAGTTTTTAGGTATGTAAAATACCTGTTAACCGGGAATCAAGCGATGTCTTTGGTATGTAAAAGACGGGTTAACCGGAAATCATTATTAAGCGATTTCAATTTACGATTGAGTTTGAAACGCATTTAGCATTCCCAACATATTTCAAAAAAACTGTCGTTAAGTTTATCTTGAAATTCAGGTTCATTTTCATTTGTCTCTTCGTCAATAAGTTTAATTCCTGTCCACCCGTTATACATATGTTTGGGTGAGCCTGTGCCGTGAAATTAATTATGCATATTTAAAATTACCTCTGCACTATTGTCGGCAATAACTTTTCGTGACTCATTTTTTAAATGTTCATCATTGTCAAGCTTACTGAGTTCTTGCTTTTCTAAGTCTGTCAACCCATTATTTGGTGGATAGTGCGAGAACTCAAAGTTTTTGTCATCAATAATATTTTTCACTGTCGTCTCTGCATATTCTCCAATGTCTTGGTTTAAGTCAAGCAGTAATCAAAATAATGGATATTAGTGTTTTCAAAAGCTAACGCTGCTATTATGAAACAACTCCGCCTTGGCCTGATCGTCGCGGGAATTTTTCTCGTGGTATCCTCTTTAAAATAGCGTCCCGCCACAGTTCAGCTTAATCCCGCGGTGGCTCGGCCCAACATCATCATCATCATGGCCGATGATTTGGGTTTCTCCGACATCGGTTGTTATGGCAGCGAGATCCCAACACCGAATATCGATATGCTGGCAAAGGGAGGCATGAGGTTTAAACAGTTTTACAACAATGCGCGTTGCTGTCCAACGCGGGCAACGCTGCTTACCGGACTCTACCCCCACCAGGCAGGAATCGGGGCGATGTCCGAAGATCCGGAAAATGTCAACGCACATGATGAAGGGGTAGATGGATATCGTGGCTACCTGACAAAGAAATCTGTCACCATCGCTGAAGTGCTAAAAACTGCCGGTTATCATACTTACATGACGGGCAAATGGCATGTTGGTATGCACGGTAAAGATAAATGGCCCCTGCAGCGGGGCTTCGAGCGGTATTACGGTATTCTGTCCGGCGCTTCCAGCTATATGCACCCGTTTTTTCCAAGAGGCATCACCGCCGATAACGGTGAAACGCAATACGATTTTCCAGCCGATTATTATACCACCGATGCTTTTGCTGACCATGCGATTAATTGTATCGAAGAACAGAAAGACAGCAATCCATTCTTTCTATACCTCGCATTTACCGCCCCGCACTGGCCTTTGCAGGCGAAGAAAGAAGACATAGAACATGTGCAGGCCGCTTACGGCGGAGGATGGGATTCCATCAAACACGAACGCCTGAGACAACAGGTGCAGATGGGCCTCGCCAAACAGGAGTGGAAACTAACGGAAAGGGAAATGCGCCCGT
>JBDTEB010000046.1:0-3427 GCA_039922795.1 Chitinophagaceae bacterium | reverse complement strand
TGGCTTTCAGATTTTCATCTATCGCATCGAGGAAGGCCTCGGTATAGAGATAGTCCCTGCCCTCCTGCACTTTATTTCCGTGGATACACACTGCGAGATCCTTGGTCATTTTGCCGCTTTCAACGGTTTCTATGCAGACTTTCTCTAACGTATTGGCAAAGTCGATCAGTTCCTGGTTGTCATCAAGTTTACCCCTGAAGGCCAGTCCCCTGGTCCAGGCGAATATAGAGGCTATGGGATTGGTTGAAGTCGGTTTCCCCTTCTGATGATCGCGGTAGTGCCGGGTAACTGTACCGTGAGCAGCTTCTGCTTCCATGGTCTTTCCATCTGGAGTAATTAAAACAGAGGTCATCAATCCGAGTGATCCAAAGCCCTGGGCTACTGTGTCACTTTGCACATCTCCATCATAATTCTTGCAGGCCCAAACAAAATTGCCGTTCCATTTAAGCGCACTGGCAACCATATCATCAATAAGTCTGTGTTCGTAAATGATGCCCGCAGCGTCGAACAGGGACTTAAATTCTTTCTCGAAAATTTCTTCGAAAATATCTTTGAATCTTCCGTCGTATTTTTTAAGGATGGTATTCTTGGTAGAGAGATATAGCGGCCATTTTTTGCTCAATGCCATATTAAAACAACTTCTGGCAAAACCTGAAATGCTCTCATCGGTATTATACATGGCCATTGCCACGCCATCCCCCTTAAAATTGTAGACTTCAAAAGTTTGCGGCTTTCCACCATCTTCCGGGGTGAAGGTCATGGTAAGTTTGCCTTTGCCTTTGATCACAGTATCGGTTGCCCGGTACTGGTCTCCAAAAGCATGTCTTCCCACGATGATGGGAGCGGTCCAGTTTGTAACCAGTCTAGGAATGTTATCGATCACGATGGGCTCTCTGAAAACCGTTCCGTCAAGGATGTTGCGGATTGTTCCATTGGGGCTCTTCCACATTTGCTTAAGCGAGAACTCCTTAACCCTGGCTTCGTCAGGAGTGATGGTCGCACATTTTATACCCACACCGTATTCTCGGATTGCGTTGGCCGCGTCTATCGTCACCTGATCATCGGTCTGATCGCGGTATTCGATACCCAGATCAAAATATTTTATGTCTACTTCAATATAAGGTAGAATCAGTTTGTCCTTTATAAACTTCCAGATGATCCGGGTCATTTCATCGCCATCGAGCTCAACCACTGGATTTTTGACAAGTATTTTTTTTGGCATTTTCTTATTTTTTTTCAAACAAAGTGAGCAAACCTACGCGAAAACCGGCAAAAAAAAAACAGCATCTTGAGGTGCGAATAGTAGTTTTACCGAGCCGGGATGTGAATAATTTCCTGGTTAATTTCCCAAAATACTTGATACTCTATTGGAACAATTAATTCCTTTCAATTATATTGCAATATGCTTAGCTTAATGTATTCTTACCTTCTGCGGTTTATAGACCTGACTGATGAAGAGTTTAAGGAGATAAGCGGGTTGGTAGAATTACGGCATTTTAATAAGAAGACAAAGCTGATCGGCATAGGTGAGCATGAACGTTATATGAGCTTCGTCGTGTCAGGATTAGTTCGAAAATTCTTTTACAGAAATAATGAAGAGGTAATTACGCAAATTGCCAAAGAAGGCGAATTCATCTGTTCGTCAGTTTCGTTTTTGGATGGTAGTGCTTCCGAATATGTGGTTGAAAGCATTGAAGCATCAAGTGTGATTTCCATGTCTGTTGAAAACATGGAAAAACTTTATGAGATCAGTCCCAAGATGGAACGCCTCGGCAGACTGGTAATTATTGACTGGCTTATTCAGAAGGAATGCTGGGATAATGACAGGATCAAGCTTTCGCCAAAAGAACGATTCCTCGATTTCATGAACCAGTCTCCTGACCTTTATAGTCGCGTTCCTCAGAAGTTCCTGGCCTCCTATCTGAATATAAAACCGGAAACTTTCAGCAGGTATAAGCATCTCATTCAGAAGCCTGCTAATCTTATTTAATTTTATTTCTTATTTTTTCACTCAAATAAAATTCAGTGAAATAATGCCTGTGCCCAGTGTATACGTTATGTATCTCGAAAAAATTCACGCTTATTTTAATAAGTTTCTGGAATTAAGCCGGGAAGAATTTGACCAGGTCTCTCCATTTTTTGAATTCAGGGAATTTGATAAGAAAGAGCAGATCGTGAAACTGGGTGAGATCGATACCTATTACAACATCATACTGAAAGGGCTTGTCAGGAAATTCGTTATGGTTGGAAAGAAGGATGTTACCATGCAACTTTCTACTGAAGGGCAGATGATCCATTCAGAAATCTCTTTTAACCGGCAGATTCCTTCGGAGGCTGTAGTTGAAACTATCGAGCCAACCACCATGTTGTCAGTTAGTTATGACAACCTCCAATTAATTTATGAGATCAATCCCAGAATCGAAAGGCTGGGACGATTGATGATCACTCACATGTTTATCAAAAAAGATTTTCGTGACTTCTCCCAACTGAAAAAAACAACCAGGGAAAGATTCCTTGATTATATGAACGCTCATCCTGCGATGCTGCAAAGGGTTCCCCAGAAATATATCGCCTCCTATCTCAATATCAAACCGGAAACCTTCAGCCGGTTAAAACACCTGATGAAGATCAAAAAATAATTTATCTGTTTACGACCGATACCGGATTTTCTGCTTCAATCGTTACCTGCTCAATGTCTTGACGATATATTCAGTCGGTCACCCTGTATGGGTAGTATCTCCGATAACCAGTATTTCGGCTTTTTCATCAACGTTGTACGGTTTTCATAAAAATTTTTGTCAGATCAAGTTGAACAGGAAATTATATTTTTACCGATAAACCGGGTACTGAAAATGAAGAAACTCCTGCTGATTCTACTTTTGCCATTATTATTTGCCGAATGCAAGAGTAAAAAAGTAAAACTTGCAGATGATGACGATACAGTAGAGGTTACCGATTTTGTTGACTTTTTCCCCGATCTGAAGCTGCCCTATTTTGCCGCCGATACTAGTTTTTCAAAAAAAGAAACTGATTCATCCCGAATCGGCAATAAGATTTTCTCACAATTTGTGCCTGATTCGGTATTGAAAAAAGAGTTTGGAGCCACCGCCAAACCAGAAATATTTCCGATTGGCAAAGTGCAGATTAAAAATGCCGAAACCTATCTTTTTCTCAATGCCTATTCTCCTTCGAAGAGCGTTGCTTTGCTCATTGCTTTTGATAAAGACAATAAATTCATTGCTTCTCTGCCCCTGGTTGAAAAAGATAAAAGTTCTGAGCTGGCGAAGTCGGGAGGGATGGATAAGAAGTATGTGGTAACTAAAACCGTTCAGAAGGGGGGTGCCAGTGAACAATATAATGAAGAAAAGCGTGTTTATATACTCAATGCTGAAGCCGGAGAGTTCAGTATCATTATGTCGGATATGGG
>JBDTEB010000045.1:0-3241 GCA_039922795.1 Chitinophagaceae bacterium | reverse complement strand
AGGTACATTTTTCTCCTGCCTCACCGCGGGTTCCCAACGGGGCATCGCTTCAAAGGCATCTAGAATTTTATCGTTGATCTCATCCGTTCCGCCACGAAGAATTTTGGGATTGATCAACATGCCCTCTTTTGTAATAACATATTCCACCTGCACGTAAACCGTTTTGGTTTCCTTGGGCAAAAGAGGGGTTAACGTCTTATCGAGATTGGAGAGTATCTCCTGGAAAGCCTTGTTACCCCCGGCATAAACGGGCAACTTGTTTATGGTGGCAGGAATTTCTGATTCTTCAAATGCAATAGGGTTGCGCTGTTTCTTCTCGTATGCTTTTTTCACAACCTCTATCTTTTTTACCGTTCTTGGCACAGCCTCATCGTCGATAAGATAGTCTCCCTTACTATTTACCGCTACCACAGGCACCTGTTTAAACTTTTCAAAATAGTAAAAAGCATTTTTCAACCTGGTGGCGAGCTCTTTGTACTCCGAAAACGTCTGCAAATATTTTTTCAAATATTCCTCACTCCGCTCATTCTTGAAATCTATCGGGAAAATATGAACGGGAATAAAATCCTGCCCCTGGTTTTTTGAATAAGCGGCAAGAATATACACTTCTTCGATCTGTTGATTGGTGATCGGGATGCACCCGGTTGTTACGCAACTTCCATGGATATAGATGGCTCCCCCGGGCTGTATCGAATCACTCAGTATTCTGTCAGAAAGATTTGGATAATTCAGTCCCAGCGAAACATGATACTGGCTGTTAGGATTGAATTCGTTGATATGATAAAAACCCTCGGGAACCTGGTAATCACCTTCCATCCTTTTTGGACCGAGCGTACCCGCCAGGGCGCAAACCTTGTACGTTTTAAATAACTTAAACTGCTCTTTGATGGAACTCTTGACCCATACTTCCATTTTGCTGTCGTATTTGAATGACCTGATATAAATAAACTTGGCAGGCCAGGACAGATTTTTTTCGGCGAATTGTTTTTTCAGGGTGTCCTCTTTCCTTTTAAGAATATCGGTGATCTTGGGGATCGTTCGCTGGTAGTCAATAAATGTGTAAGCCGGCGCGGAAGTCTGTGCGAAGACAGGCGCGGCTGAAAAAATCGCGACAGAAATTAAAAGAAAGAAGTTGCGGAATTTTATGCCGCTGAACCAAACCCGGAATATGATCATATTACCAGCTTAATATTCGAGATAGATAAACGGAATATACCGTCAATAAAGTGCAACCTGTTTAAAAGCTGCTGCAAGGTAATTTTTTTTCGTTTTATGGTGGGAGCTTTAACAATGATCGACAAGGCTTAGCCGGCAGATCTAGTTTGCCTCTCTTTAATTATCTTCACGCCCAATTTTAGAGTTATGGTGAAGGCAGGTATTCTGGGTGGTGGTCAGTTGGGCAGAATGCTTTTGCAGCAGGCCGCCAACTATCCCGTGTTGACCTATGTTTTAGAAAACGATCCTGACTGTCCTGCCGCCCATCTCTGTCATTATTTCGAACTGGGAGACATTCGCCATTATGATGATGTTTATCGCTTCGGTAAAAAACTGGATCTTCTCACCATCGAAATTGAATCCGTAAATATAGAAGCTTTGGAAAAACTGGAAGAAGAAGGTCTTGCCATCTTCCCGGCCACCAGGGTGCTTCGTCTTCTAAAAAACAAAATTGTTCAAAAAGAATTTTACGCTTCGGAAAATCATCCGACGGCCGATTTCGAGATCGTTCAGAATGCTTCTGAAGTACATGCCAGGAATGATTTCCTGCCCTTCGTTCAGAAACTCGCTGAAGGGGGATACGATGGACGCGGCGTATCCCTCATGCGCACTTCAGCAGATCTTGTCAACGCCTTTGATGCTCCCGGAATTATAGAGAAGCTGGTTGATGTTGAAAAAGAAATCGCTGTGATCGTTGCGGTCGATGCTAATGGAAATCAGGCTATCTTTCCACCAGTCGAAATGATCTTTGACCAGACACTGAACCTGCTCGATTATCAGGTTTGTCCCGCCCGGATATCTGAAAAGATCCTGGCAAAGGCAGAAAAGGTAGGTTCAGATCTTGCAAAGAGTTTTGAGTCGCCTGGATTATTCGCGATAGAATTGTTCCTTGATAAACAGGGGAATATCCTGATTAATGAAACGGCCCCAAGGGTACATAATAGCGGGCATCACAGCATAGAAGGAAATAGCTGTTCGCAATATGACATGCTGTGGCGCGTAATGCTGGGTTATCCTCTGGGGGATCCTGGAATTACAAGTCCGTCGGCGCTTGTGAATGTCATCGGAGAAAAAGACCACACGGGGCAAGCAGAATATGTTGGCTTGTCAGACGTAATGGCAATGAAAAGATCCTACGTTCATTTGTATGGTAAAAAACAAACAAAACCGGGTAGAAAAATGGGGCATATCACGTTGCTGGGAACTGACCGAACGGAATTAATTATCAAAGCTAAAAAGGTGAAAGATATTTTGAAAGTCATTACTTTTTCATTGGTGATTTTAGCAGTATGTGCAGCCTGCGGGAATAAACAGGATAAAATCCAGCCAAATGCCGGAGCTCAAAAAAAACCGGTCAGCACGGTTGAAGGATTTATAGTTCAGGCCAGTACTGTCACCAATTCAATCGAAGTACCTGGAAGTCTCATGGCATTTGAATCTACAGAACTGCATCCGGAAGTATCGGGAAGAGTCGTTCAACTGAATATCAGGGAAGGCAGCACCGTGCAAAAAGGCACATTGCTCGTCAAGCTTTTTGACGGTGACCTGCAGGCACAGTTGAAAAAATTACAGGTGCAGCAATCCATCAATGAAACAACCGTTCAAAGACAGGGCGAATTGCTTAAAATCAGCGGTATAAGTCAGCAGGAGTACGATCTCAGTGCACTGAATGTAAGTAACATCAAGGCAGACATAGATGTTATCAGAACTTCGATCCAGAAAACCGAGATCAGGGCGCCATTCACAGGCAGACTAGGCCTTCGCAGTATAAGTGAGGGCGCCTATGTAACTCCAACAACCGACATCGCAACCATCCAGCAGGTACAAAGACTTAAACTTGAATTTACCGTTCCTGAAAAATATACCACCGATATTCTCGTCGGCAGCCCCGTAACGTTTGGCATTGAGGGCAACGATACAAAATATAAGGCGAAAATTATTGCTGCTGAATCCATGGTAGCAGAAACCAACCGGAGTTTGCGGGTAAGGGCCGAGGTTTCAAAAGTGGAGAAAACATTGACACCGG
>JBDTEB010000044.1:0-3105 GCA_039922795.1 Chitinophagaceae bacterium | reverse complement strand
GGCGCGCTTTTTCAGAGCGTTTGCGTATCGTAACCTGGGTGAATTGTTTGGTGGTGTGCCTATCGTAACAGAAATCACAAAGACTGCACGGTATGATTATAAAAGAAGCACCAGAGTAGAAACCTATCAGTATGCGATCACCGAACTGCTTGCCATCGAAAATGATTTCCCGGCTACAACCGCCGTAGGGGGAAGGCTGGTTAAAGGTGCAGTGCAACATAACCTCGCAGAGTTATATCTCGCACTGGGAACTCAGCTGGCTGCCGACAATAATGCAACAGGTGCACAGGCGGCTTTCGCTTCGTCCATTTCATACGCAAGCAAAGTGATCGACGGAGGTACCTATTCCCTTATGAAGGACCGTTTCGGTGCACGAAAGACCGAAACCAAGGGAAATGTTTACTGGGATCTTTTCCAGGAAAATAATGTGAATTACCAGGATGGAAATACCGAATGCATCTGGGCAATTCAGATAGATTATGCTGCTTATCGGGCAGAAGATCCGAGATCAAAACTTCCCTACTCACGTACCTATGGACCTGTATTCAGGAATGGCGCACCTGCCTATCTGGGTGGAACTCTTGAAGATGTCGGCGGCCGGGGAATCTCACAGATCATGCCGACCATGTACACGCGGGATAGCGTTTACGCAGATAAATTCGGTGCTGATTTACGAAACTCCGAAATTGTATTAAAGCGGACGTTTATCGGTAACATTCCTGGTTCGCTTTATTTTGGATTGCCGGTTCCCTATTCGGTTCTTTATAACAACAAAGACAACCAGAGCCTTGACTATCCTGTATCATGCAAGATCGCCACGGATAAATACACAGGAGTGGCAGATGGTGAAAATCTTAGCAACCTTTTCAGGGATGATTATTTTATCCGTCTGTCGGAAACCATTTTATTGCGTGCAGAGGCTAAACAACGAAGTGGGGATAAAGCGGGTGCTGCCGCAGATGTGAACCTGCTGAGAACAAGATCCAAATGTACTTACCTCGTTACCGCCAGCGATATGGATGATAAATTCAACACTATTCTCGATGAGCGGACCCGTGAGCTGGTGTATGAAGAATGTCGCTGGAATACCCTTTTAAGAATGGGCGGTACCATTGCTGTTGACAGAATAAAAAAATATGCTTACTGGCCAGAGGCGCAGGCTACATTAACGAGCAGCTATAATCTTTGGCCAATTCCACAATTGGTGATCGATGCAAATAAAGATGTGAAGCTGGAGCAGAATCCAGGATGGTAATTTAAACTTTCGTGTTATAAAAAAAGGTGGTTGAAATCTCAACCACCTTTTTTTATTTTATAATATGGTCTGCCACTTCTTCTCTTCCAGGTGGGGATCTTCCTGGCTGTTGAAGAGCGTATTCACCTGTTTTTTGAATTCCGGCATGGACATTTTCTTTCCTTTTTTAGGGATCTCCAGATCTTTGCTGCTTACGTCCACTAGCTGGAGTTTTGTTGCATACCAGGTGGTATGCAAACGGGGTATCGCTACGCCTAAAATCATACCGGGCAAGCCTGAAAAAGATTCAGGTCCGCCGGAAGGAACAATCTCGTCGGTGTAAAAAGCCACAACCACAACGGAGTCAAAGATCTTACCCACAGCCTTGCGACATTCAAACCCAGCGATGGTCCTTGTGTCCGATCCGATCTTCCAGGTTATCTTGTTTAGGCTGTCATTGATCAAAAAGTTATTCCCTTCGATCGACTTGGACATCGCGAGGGTATTGCTGTCGAGATTCATGGCTACCTGGTTTTCAGCAGGGAAGATTCCCCAGAATTTCTGTTGCTTCACCGCTGGCTCCCGGCCTGGCTTGTAAGATGTATGCCCATTGTCAAACCTGAGATCGAAATATGAAGTCACAAACTGCGGCGTCGTTTTCATAGCCGCAGCATCCCAGATGGAGTTTTCATCCATCATAGCATGCTGATTTGTTTTTCGTTCAAATTCAATCAACCCTTTCGAGATAAACTGAGCGGAAGCATGCCTTGCACAAAAGAAAATAAAGAGGATAAAAAAGATCTTTCTCATGAAAATATTTTAAAAATTACCAGGATTGCGGCTTACCGTTCTTACTGAAATTGTAAATAAATGTGAGAAGGCCGTAACGCTGAATGCGGTTGTAGGTTCGCTCATTGATAAAGTTGCTGGTCACATCCCTCTGAAACCCGATATTCTGATTCAGGATGTCGGACATGGAAAGCCTGATTTGTCCTTTGTCTTTCAATATTTTTTTGGTCAGCCCTGCATTCCATTGGATGGCATTCCTGTTCTTGTCGAATGCATCTGTCCGCTGCCTGATATTAATTGAGGCGTCGGAACTGAGTTCCAGTTTCCAGGGCAGGAAGATCAGTCCCCTGACATTATAATTTTGCGTCCAGTACTGGGTTGGTTCATCGGGCCTGATAGACGACACGCTTTTAACATAGTTGATGCCCGTATAAATATTAATCTCGAATTTCTTTGCCTTATCCCAGCTGAAGCTTGGACCGATTTCCAGGTCTGTGCTTTTGTTGTTGTTGATCAGGTTATTTACATAATTGGTATTGAAATTTTTAGATGCATCCAGCGAACCTCCAAGCCTGATCGGCGTCGTACCAAGTTTTTTCGTGTAGTACATTCTCGCACCGTAATAATGATTTCCGTTCACATTGGTTGGCTGCGTAATCCTTTTGCCCAGCGCATCAACAAAACTGATGGAACTAAAAGCATTTTTTGTAGTGCCATAATTGACTCCCGCACTCATGTACTGATCGCCTATCAATACATATTTGTTGTAGTTGAGGTTGAAACTCTGACTAAAAGATTGTTTGAGATTCGGATTCCCGATTCGCTGATTAAGCTCGTCCGTATTGTCTTTCACAGGCTGGATCTGGTCTATCGACGGTGCCCTGGTGTTACCATAATAATTGAACCGAAGGTTGCCGCTGTTGGGAAGTGTATAATTTAAATTCGCCCGTGGGAACAGGTTGGTAAAGTTATAGTGTACTGAAGTGTCCACGCGACGATCGGTTCTGGTAAAATCGGCACTTGAAAAGTTGCCACCGAACGAAAAATTAAATTTCTTTGGCTTGGCATAACGGTAATTCACA
>JBDTEB010000043.1:0-3660 GCA_039922795.1 Chitinophagaceae bacterium | reverse complement strand
GCTTATTGGAGGTGGATTGGCCATCTTCTATTTTACCATTACACTGGCCTACCAGCAATTTCATATTTTCAGTCAGACAGTAGCCTTTGTTATCATGGTCGTGATCACGGCTTTCGCTGTCGCCCTTTCTCAACTTAACAACCGGCAGGAACTGGCTATAATTGCCATGATCGGTGGATTCGCAACACCGTTTATGGCAAGTAATGGCGGCAATAACTACAATGCGCTATTTATTTATCTCATTATTCTTAATGCAGGTCTGCTGGCTATTGCTTACAACAAAGCATGGAGACTGCTGAATATTCTGGCATTTATATTTACGGCAATACTCTTCACAACGTGGCTGGTTACCCTGAAATTCGATACAACTGCCGTTGTATACAGGCATGGATTTATATACGCTACGATCTTTTACCTGATGTTCTTTTTAATAAATGTGGCCAATAATATCAGGCAGAACAAAAAATTCATTGCTTCAGATTTCAGCATATTGCTGGTAAATACCTGCCTGTATTTTTCAGCAGGCCTCTACCTGCTTACTGAAATGAATGCCGCACAATACAAAGGGCTATTTACAGCATTGATAGGCGTCTTCAACCTTTTGTGTTCGTTTATTCTTTTCCGTAACCAGAAGATCGACAAGAATGTGCTTTACCTGCTTATCGGGATTACACTTAGCTTCATATCACTCACGGCTCCGATCCAACTCAACGGACATAACATTACGCTGTTCTGGTCTGCGGAGACCGTACTCTTGTTCTGGCTATATCAAAAATCAAAGATTCGCCTGATGAGGTTGGCATCCCTGCTTGTATGGGTAGCCATGCTTTTCAGCCTGATGCTCGACTGGGTGGCTGTATATGGAAATCACTATCCAGAAGTGAAGATCATCCTGAACCGCGGATTTATTACAACGATTTGTAGCGCAGTAGCCTGTTATCTGCTTTTCATTCTTATGAAAAAAGAAGATGCCTCGCTGCCATTGTCAAAACAACCGCTGCTGCTTCCACCAGTATTCAGAGTTGCCTCGATCGTACTTTTATATACAGCCGGTGCACTCGAAATAAATTACCAGTTTGACCAGCGCTTCCCTTCATTTAGCCTGAATATCCTCTATCTGCTGCTATACAGCTTTGCCTTTATATGGATCTTCACACAAATTCTGAACAGAAAAGCCGGTAAGAATCCACTCGTTCAATTCGTACTATTTGCAGCCTGCATCTTAACTTACCTGCTCGCTATCGGGCTCACCTTCGAGATTCAGAGAACGGGTCTTGAAACGCAGCTTATCGGCAGTCATTTTAATGCACATTGGCTTGAGGCAATATTTTTGGGGCTGGTTATATACAGTATGATTTCACTGGTACGGACACACGATGAAAAATTCAGAAGCATCACTGAATTTTTTACTTGGGCAATCTGTGTCGTTATTATAATATACCTGAGCAGCGAGGTTCATCTGGTAGTGGACCAGGTATATTTTTCACCAACCAACAGCCTTGAAAAGATTCAGCGGGTCTTTGTAAGAGCAGGACTTCCCATTCTCTGGGGATTCTGTTCTTTTGGATTTATGTGGCTGGGAATGAAATACAAGTATAGAACCTTGAGGATCATCTCGCTGACCCTGTTTTCCATAATACTTATTAAACTATTTGTATTTGATATAAGGGATATTCCTGTGGCGGGAAAAATTGCAGCCTTCTTCAGCCTTGGAGTTCTGCTACTGGTGATCTCCTTCATGTATCAGCGACTCAAAAAAATAATAATCGAAGATGAAAATAAAGCATCGACATAATTGTCTTGCAATACTCGGTCTCTTTTGTGTAATGGGCACAGTAGCCCAGGAGAGCGTAACGTATTCTGCTCCCGTCAATACAGTCAACAGGTCAGGGTTTTACAAGATCCTGCTCAGTCCGGAAATTGTTGCCAGGGCAACGCGAGAAATGCAAGATATCAGGATCCTCAACGAGAATAACAAACAGGTACCATACCTGCTGAGAACCGATCTGCCGGTTTTCAAAGAGAATAATTTTCTTGAGTTAAAAGTTCTTTCCACTACAAAAGAGGCAGATAAACTCACGCATATTGTCATTCAAAATCTCCCCGGAAAAGAGGTTTCCGAATTATACCTGGTGGTTAAAAATAATGATGCGTACAGATCAGTAACTGTAAGCGGTAGCGATGATAAGAACCAATGGTATGTGATAAAGGAAAATATTCCAATTATCAGTGTGGTTTCGGGTACGAGTGACCGTTATATTCAGTCTCTGGAGTTTCCTAAAAGCAGTTATAGATTTTTCAAGATCATTATTAATGGTAAAGATCTGCTACCTATCAATATAGTAAAGGCAGGAATATATGAGGACGTTTCGAAAACCGGGAAATACCTTCAGAATCCCTCACCAACGATAGTTCAGAAAGACAGCGGAAAAACCAGTTACATCCAGGTTCATTTTGCGCAACCGTATCGCACAGACCAGGTAGAATTTGAAATCTCCGGTCCCGCATATTATCAACGTACGCTGCATATTTATGAAATAGCAAAGGCTTTAAAAATAAATGAACGGGATTTTCTCGTCAGATCCGGGCAACCGGCAAGTTTCGATTCATATTTCAAATCGGCTAACCTGGAAATAATTATTGAAAATGATGATAACCCGCCATTAAAAATAAATTCAATAAAAAGTTTTCAACTCAGTAAATACCTTCTTGCATTTCTTGATTCTGCTAAAGAATACCACCTGGTTTTTGGAGATTCAAAGCTTGAGACACCCACATATGATATTGCCTATTTCAAAGACAGTTTGAGTAAAACCAACACAGTAACTGAAACAGGAGAAATTAAGAAGCTGGCCTCCCCCTCAAAGACAATGGCAGATACTGGAATCGCTTCGACAGTGATCATGTGGATTATCATCGCAGCAGTACTGGCACTTCTCCTGTTTCTAACCATGAGAATGACAAAAGAGGTGAATAACAAAAAAGAACAGGGCAATGACATCTAAGGCATGGCTGCAATGATTTACCGTGCATCTTACCTGACCAATGAATTCAATATGTATATCTACAATGTGACGATCAAGATAGATTGGTTAATCCATGAAAGATGGTTGGCGTGGATGAGGGAAGTGGAGATTCCGAGGATGCTGGGATTTCCATATTTTGAAAGTCACGAACTGGTGAGGCTGCTTGAAACTGAAGAAATCGATGGGCCCACCTACGCGATCCAGTATCGAACAGATACCATAGAAAATTACAAAAGCTACGTGACCGTTCAAATGGCTGTTGACAGTGCCGCTTCCTATGCTTTATGGGGCCAGCGTTGTGTTTTCTTTATGACTTTAATGGAGGTTGTGAACTGAGTGTGGAAAAGAAAAATACTTAACAGGTATGGGTTGAGATTTTTTCGTACATTACCTGAAACGCTTTACTGGCAAGCATTTTAGAACATCACACCCTGAAACCCTTTACAGTAAAGCGTTCTGGCCGGATCAGCATTTTCAGGCTTCTGTCATCGTTTTAACATTGACGCCGGAATCCTTACCCGGCAAGGGTTATAACGATTTACAGAAAGCAAGGAAAGTTCAAAAAAGTTTTGTCGGTTACAAAAACCGGCTATATTTGCCCCTGTTTAACACTTAAAAAATTCACTATGAACAA
>JBDTEB010000042.1:0-7187 GCA_039922795.1 Chitinophagaceae bacterium | reverse complement strand
GCCATCCTGTTAAAATATCTTCAGCTTCTTACCGGAATTATTATCCTGGTATTTTACATTTATAAGTTAATAACCCTTAAAGCTTTTAGGTAGATGGAAAATCAGTACAAGACTTCCGGAAAATTTGATGGTTCACAGGGGATCGATCTCCCCAATTCGACAACTGTTATGGTATTGGGGATCGGTTCGCTTGTCGGATTGCTCTGTTCCGGTTTACCCGGGCTGATCATGGCTATTATCGCTCTCGTTCTTGCCAGCGGAGATAAAAAACTTTACTTGCGTAATCCTGCCCATTTTACTCCCGGGTCGGTGAGCAACATGCGTACGGGGAAAACCTGTGCTCTGATCAGTCTAATCCTTTGCGTGATATTTATATTCGTAATTATCGCAGTGATCACGTTCGTGGGGTTCCAATGGATAAAAGATATTCACTTTTAATGCAGGATACCGCGTTACATTTTCATTATTAAACCTTCGAGGTCAAAGCATTATAATCGGCAAGTAACGTGAGAAGGAATTGCATCGGCTCCAAATGGCCGCGTGTGACGCCGATTGTAGCTTCGATTTTCTCCGCAGCTTGAAGTGCGAGCAGGCTGTTGCCGGATTTCCGCACATTGATGATCACTTCCTTCACCAGCTGCATATCTGAATCGGAGAGTGTTTCAACTTCAGGAAATTGCACGTGGTGATCCACAGCTACCCTGGGAACGTAAAGCGTTTCATGGAGGGTGGTACGCGGAATGGTTTTGATTAGTGTAGTTCCGGCAACAATGTCGCCAATTCTTTGGCGTTTCGCGCTTACGGCAACACTGACCAGTGCTGCCAGACCACTCGTAATTGTAAAATCAACCAGTCTGAAAACCCATCGGATAAGATATTGGCCAAGGCTTGCGCTTGCTCCGTCAAGGCTGATCACCCTGATCTTCATGGACTTTTTGCCTACGGTCTGTCCGTTCATCAATACTTCACAAAGCAGGTGATAAAACAATACAGGTAGGTAGGCCAGGTAGACCAATGTCTCCGACATTCGATAGACGCTTCCACTGTAAATGAAAATAAACATCAAAATTATATAGGCACCGATTATAAGCGCATCGATAAGGTAAGCGATGATTCGCTCGCCAACGCTTGAAAGGTCATATTCCAACTCGATATTCTGTGAAGTGGTAATCTTGATTGTGTTCATAAATAGGGGAAAAGGTAAACATACAAAATAATGCAGGTTGCCCCCGGAAATTCGGTGTCATGCAATCTGGTATGGTCTATTAAATTACCGGTCATCAATATAAGAAACAGATATTTTAAATTATCTTACCGGCTTAACCTATGAGGGAAGCTCAATTTCTGAAAGACAACGCGGAAAAGTGGAAGCAGTACGAACTCGATGTGGATAAACCTGCGGACCCTGATATTTATGCAGAACGATTTATCGAACTGAGCGACGATCTCGCGTTTGCCCAAACATTTTATCCCGATAGTAAAACGACCAGATATCTTAACGGATTGGCTGGAAGGTTCCACCAGAAGATCTACAAGAACAAAAAAGAAAGTTCCTCACGGATCTTCGAATTCTGGCGTTATGAACTTCCGCACCTGTTTTTACAATACCAGCGGACACTTCTGTATGCCTTTCTTTTTTTCATCGTTTTCTGTTTTATCGGTGCACTCTCTGCCAAATACGACTCAACTTTCCTGAATCTTATACTCGGCGACGAATATGTCAATATGACCAAAGAGAATATTGCGATGAAGGATCCCTTTGGCGTGTATAAAAAAGGCAGCCAGGCCACCATGTTTTTCCAGATTGCTATTAATAATATTAAGGTGTCTTTTTTTGCCTTCATTGCGGGAATATGTTACTCGGTAGGGTCGATCCTTCTGCTCATGTACAATGGCATTATGCTTGGATCATTCGAATATTATTTCTTCGCCAACAACCTGGGATTGAAATCTATACTTGTTGTTTTCCTGCATGGAACGCTGGAGATTTCAGCCATTGTAATCGCTGGCTGTGCAGGCCTTATCCTGGGCAATAGCCTGCTGTTCCCGAAAACCTATTCGCGGTGGGACTCCCTGATAAAAGCGGGGAAGGACGGGATGAAAATCGTGTTTGGGCTGATTCCTGTATTTATTACTGCTGCATTCATCGAAAGTTTCATTACCCGTTACACAGAAATGCCGGTATGGCTAAGTGCTTCGGTTCTGGCCCTGTCTCTTTTTTTTATTATTTATTATTTTATCTGGTATCCGCAGCTTCTTCACAGAAGAATAAACGCGATCAGCAAATCGGGAGCGGCTGCCGATGATCAAAAACTTATGTTATGGCTGAACAAAAAATCGAATTCAGAAAAGTAAGAGACTTCGGTGAGAATATCGGAGATATATTCCAGTTTCTGAGACAGGAAGCCAAACCATTTTTGCGCGCCTTTTTCGCGATTTGCGGTATTTTCATGCTGCTCACTTCGGTCATGTCGGGACTTTTGCAGGCACAAATGTTTACCGGAGTTTTTGACACAGCCACTTTCAATCGGGTTTCGCCATTTTCAAGAATTTTCACGGCAAATTACTTCCTTACAGTACTGGTTGCCATCGTAACTTATTCCAGCATGCATGTAACTGTTTTTTCGTACATAAAGGGATATATCGACAATGGAAACAACAGTCCTGATATCGAGCAGGTCTGGAAGCTGTTTACTAAAAATTTTTCCAAGGTTTTTCTGCTGACTATTCCAATTCATTTACTTACCATCATTGGGTTCTTATTTTGCCTGGTTCCTGGTTTTTATTTCGGGGTTGTCCTTGCTCCGTTCGCCATGATTCTGATATATGAAGGGCTCACTTTTGGGGAAGCGTTTGCCAGATGTACCTATCTTATCAAAGAAAACTTCTGGTCCAGCTTCGGAATCTATATAGTGGCCATGATCATTTACTATGCTGCCCAAACCCTGATCGGTGGAATTGTTGCCGGTTCAGCAGGTTTGCTCACTTACTTTACTACCAAGGATTTTAAGTCTGTTATCGGGATCGCAACGTCGTTCATCAACATTTTTGGCTATTTTTTTTATGTGATTCCGCTGTTGGGCATTGCACTGAATTATTTTACCCTGGTTGAGAACAAAGATGGTCTCGGTATCCTCAACAGGATTGACACAATCGGCAAAACAAAAATTAATCCCGACAGAGGTGAAGAGGAGTTTTAATCAAAAAAGATTTTCCGGGCTGTTACTGCTGATCTGCGTTTTAGCAAACCTGCCATCTGTGGCACAGGTTGTACCATCAAGGGATTCATCTGCGATGACCCCGCGGTTCTTCAATGCAAAAATCATCAAGGAGCTTAAGGCGGATTCCGACTTCAGTTACCAGACAGTTGCCGAACCGGCGATCTCACTCTGGGATCGCTTCTGGCAGGCTGTCTGGAATATCATCAGGCAGATCTTTGAAACAACTTCCGGCGACAAAGTAATGGTCTGGGGTCTCAGAATCTTTGCTCTTGCAGTCATCGCTTTCTTTATCTGGCAGCTCACAAAAATGCATCGCTCCGGGATGTTCAACGCATCAAGGTCCGATAAAATGGCTTATTCCATTTCCAGCGAAGACATTCACCAAATTGATTTCGCCAAAGAAATCGCCGAGGCCGTTTCTGCCGGCAATTTCCGCCTTGCCGTAAGACTACTTTACCTGCAAACACTGAAAAAATTATCCGATGAATCGCTTATCAGCTGGCGGATCGATAAGACCAATCTTAGTTATCTAAATGAGGTAAAGCAAGAAAATTTCTACCAGTCTTTCCGCAGCCTTACCATGCAGTTTGAGAATAACTGGTACGGACATATCCCGATTGCGAGAGAGGAATACGAGCAGGTGACCCGTGAATTTGAATCCCTCAACAATAAACTCGGCGGAGAATGAAGGGATATAGAAAATTTATCGTCAGCTTTTCCATTCTGTTAACCATCTATATTATTGCAGAAATTAACAGGCCAAAATTGCTTAATTGGACGGTGACACTTTCCAGGCAGGATAAAAATCCATTTGGTGCCTACGTTTTATACCAGTTATTACCTTCGTTTTTTCCCGGTGCAGAATTAGTTTCTTCCAGGAGACCGATCTATAATACCCTGGAAGAAGGCTTCGAAAAGAACTCGGCATATTTTTTAATAGAAAGAGACCTGGAAATTTCGAAAGAAGATTGCAACCGCCTGCTTAAATATGTTGCTGCGGGGAATTATGTATTTGTTTCGGGACTAAACATCGATAAGATACTGGCCGACACGCTGAAGTTCAAAACGGGACAGGCTGTTACACTTTCTTATGACAGTTTTTCCGTAAAACTGATTAACCCATCACTGCCATCAGGCCGCTATAGTCAGATTGGCCCTATGACTATGGGTACTCATTTCAAAAAGGTAGATAGTTCCAGGTCGGTACTTTTGGGGGAAAATAATTTGCGACAGCCGAATTTCATCAGCATGACTATCGGCAAAGGAAAACTTTTTGTGCATACGCTTCCATTGTGTTTCAGCAATATCTTCCTGCTAAGAGATCAGAACGCAGCATACGCCTCAGGTGCGCTTTCGTATCTGCCAAAAAACCTGAAAACTATTTATTGGGACGAATATTATAAGCTGGGCCCTGAAGGGTCAACCAGTCCTTTGAGATTCATCCTCCAGGACCCCTGGTTGAAATGGGCCTACCGAATCGGCTTGCTGGCAATGCTTACCCTGCTTTTCTTTGAGAGCAAACGACGGCAGCGTATTATCCCTATCGTAAAACCACTTAGAAATTCCACCCTTGATTTTGTAAAAACCGTTGGCAATGTTTATTATCATCACCGGAATAATAAAAACCTGGCGGTAAAAAAGATCAATCATTTCACGGATTATATCCGCACCAGGTTTTATCTGCAAGCCAATCCCATGAATGAAAAGTTTGTTGCGGATTTCACCGCCAAGTCGGGCTTGCCTGAAGATGAGGTAAATATATTGGCTGGATTAATTAATGATATTCAGGATGCCAGCGCGGTGGACGACAAATCCCTGCTGGAACTGAACAGAATAATCGATCATTACTATGATCTTTTTGGATGATGAAAAATAATATAAAAATCACGCAATGGAAAGCAGGGAAATACATGAGAGAACGGACCTGGTTGAGCTTCGTTCAGCCATAGAGAAGGTAAGGGAAGAGATAGGAAAAGTGATCGTGGGCCAGGCGGATATGATCGAATTATTGCTGGCCGCAATGCTGGCCGACGGCCATGTGCTCATTGAAGGGGTACCGGGCGTGGCCAAGACGCTTACGGCCAAATTGCTTGCGCGCTGCCTGGACGTTCCGTTTTCGCGGATCCAGTTCACTCCGGACCTTATGCCGGGAGACGTGCTGGGCACCACGGTTTTCGACCCGCAAAAGGCGAGCTTCCAATTTAAAAAGGGACCGATATTCAGCAATATCGTGTTGATAGATGAGATCAACAGATCGCCGGCAAAAACACAGGCAGCTCTTTTTGAAGTAATGGAAGAGAAGCAAGTCACTTTTGACGGGATCACTTACACGATGTCGTCCCCTTTTATGGTGCTGGCTACACAGAACCCCGTTGAGCACGAAGGCACTTACCGGCTCCCGGAGGCACAACTGGACAGGTTTCTTTTCAAGATCGTGATCAGGTATCCAAATCTGGAAGAGGAGATTATGATTTTGCAGCACACCAACGAAGGCAAGACGGCTCATTTTACCGAATTTGTGGAGAAGCAACTCGATGCTGTTCAGATCAAATATATCCAGGAGCAGGTACGCAAACTTTATGTTGAACCGAAGATCATGGAATATATCGCGAGATTGATCCATGAAACAAGGTCTAACAAAGACATTTACCTCGGCGGTTCTCCCAGGGCATCGGTAGCTGTTTTAAAGACATCGAAAGCAATAGCGGCTATGCATGGACGTGATTTCGTAACTCCGGATGACGTAATTACCGTGTTGCCCCATGTTTTAAGGCACCGCATCATGCTCACTCCTGAAAAAGAAATGGAAGGGGTTTCCGCAGACGAAGTGATCGCCGCAATCCTGAAGAAAGTGGAGGTGCCCAGGTGAGAAAATACATCTCCTCCCTGTTCTTTAACCGGGCGTGGTATATCGCGCTATGTGTTTGCGCGGTGCTGTTTTTGGTCAGGTTTTTCATTGCCTGGCTGGGTATTATTCCCTATCTCGCTGTGCTCATTGTTGCCGTGGCGTTCTGCTTCGAATATATTGCCATGTTTTTGGGTAAGGGTCATCTTTTCGCGACCAGAACGCACGCAGAAAGGTTAAGCAACGGCGATGAGAATATCATCAGAATAACACTGCAGAACTTCTATAATTTTCCTGTAAAGGCTGAAGTGATCGATGAATTGCCAGTACAGTTTCAGATAAGAGACAACGTTTTTTTAGTAAACCTGTCTGCCGCGGAAACCAGGATTGTCAACTACGAGTTACGGCCGGTAAAAAGGGGGGAATACCAGTTTGGGAAGATCAATCTCTACGCGTCTGCCTTTTTCGGGCTTCTTAAAAGGCGCTTCGTAATGGATTGTGAAACGATGGTTCCGGTTTACCCTTCCTACATCCAGATGCGGAAATTTCAGTTGCTGGCCATTCACAACCGACTTACCGAAACGGGAATCAAGAGACTACGCAGAATCGGTCATAGCATGGAATTCGAGCAGGTAATGGAGTATGTTCCGGGTGATGACCAGCGCACGGTAAACTGGAAAGCCACGGCCCGCAAGGGCCAGCTGATGGTGAACCATTACACCGACGAAAAAAGTCAGCAGATCTATTGCATCATTGATAAAGGCCGACTGATGAAAATGCCGTTCCATGGGCTCAGCCTCCTCGATTATGCCATCAACACTTCGCTGGTGCTGAGCAATATCGCATTGTTGAAACAGGATAAGGCCGGCCTTATGACCTTCTCAGATAAAATGGGGAAGACACTTATCGCGGATAAAAAATCGGTTCAAATGCAGTATATCCTGGAAATGCTGTATCACCAGAAAACACGTTTTCTTGAAAGCGATTTCGAGAGGCTATATGTACAAATTCGCAAACGAATCAGCCAGCGGAGTCTCATCGTGCTTTTTACAAACTTCGAGTCACTTACGGGTTTACAGCGCCAATTGCCCTACCTGAGAAAAATTGCCCGTAATCATTTG
>JBDTEB010000041.1:0-3479 GCA_039922795.1 Chitinophagaceae bacterium | reverse complement strand
TCGGAATTTTGCTCGCCTTCCTTTCCAATTATTTCCTGAAAGGGGTGGGCGGCGCCAACGACTGGAGATGGATGCTGGGCGCACTGGCCGTGCCATCCCTTGTTTATTCCGCCCTCGTGGTCGGGGTTCCCGAAAGTCCACGCTGGCTGATCACGAATGCAAAAAATGAATCACTGGCAAAAACTATCCTCCGCAAGCTGGGGATAGCCGACGTCGATGCCGAAGTGGCCGCTATTATTACCAGCAACCAGCGCGAATCTGCCGGTGAAAAAACGTCCAGCATGTTCAGCGCCAAATACAGCAAGATCCTCTGGCTGGCTTTTATGATCGCTTTCTTTAACCAGGTCTCTGGCATTAATTTCATTTTATATTATGCGCCCGAAATTCTAGAAAGGGCCGGACTGGCAGCAAAAGAATCACTGTTTAATTCAATCGCTATCGGTGGAACAAACCTCCTCTTTACTTTTGTCGGACTTTACCTCATCGACAGGCTTGGTCGAAAAACCTTACTGATCATCGGCTCCTTCGGATATATCATAAGCCTGTCCATGGTGGCCTGGTGTTTCTATGCCCACACAGGTCCTGTTTTATTGATGACCTTCCTGCTGATGTTTATTGCCGCTCATGCCATCGGGCAGGGCGCGGTAATCTGGGTATTTATTTCAGAGATCTTTCCAAACAAGATACGAGCGCTCGGACAATCTTTCGGGGCGAGTATTCACTGGATCTTTGCCGCCCTGATCACATTGGTTACGCCATATTTCCTCGATAAGGACAACGGTGTTTTCAAAGACAATCCCTGGCCGATCTTTGGATTTTTCGCTTTCATGATGGTACTGCAACTTATCTGGGTGCTCACAAAAGTGCCCGAAACAAAAGGAGTATCACTGGAGAACCTGGAGAAAAAGCTGGTAGGCACTTAAGCAGATCCCTGCCCGCTAAGCGCAATTACACATTCACTGTTAAGACCCTGAAATTTGCCAGGCTTATATCGATCTGGTGAGCGCCTTCATTTTTAAAAGTGCCGTTTTGCATACCATCAATGGATCCTGCGCATAATAGGCTTTATTAAATACTTCAAAAGAAAGCACCAGGGGTTTATCGCCCCGGCCCAATATCTCAAGCACTCTGCGGATAGGCGCTACTCCATCACCGGGGTAGACCCTGTCCGCATCAGTGATTGTGGCGGCAGGAATCGTGGATGGGTAATCATTCATGTGCAGGATCTCTACCGCCTTTTTGCTAACTAGCGGTAAAGTATCAACGCTGCTGCCGCCTTTGTAAAAATGAAATATATCGAGCAGCACCCTGGCAGACGGATGCCCCGTTTCCAGCGCAACGTACATCACATCGCTCACGCGGCTGAGGTTCCTGGAGAAACCCCACATCTCCAAATGGGGCACCACCCCTGTTTTATCACCCAGTTCAAGCGCTGCCCTGTATCGCTCCGCTATTATTTTCAGATCGAGTGTCGGCAGATTCGTAGCGCCGAATGGTGGTGCAGCAGTGCGTTTACAACCTAACTGCGCCAGCAGGTCCATCTCCATTTTCATCTGTTCAAGTCCCGCTTTCCTTTTTGAGTCATCTTCATTGATCCAGCTCGCGAAACCGATAGCATTCTCTACCTTTAGTCCGAGATCATCAATACGCTTCTTTGCCTGCCTTATTGTGCCGCCCTTTCCAAGGTACGACTGTAAACTGTCTATCCAGATCTCCACCCCACTGAAACCTGCTTTGGAAGCGGTTTCCAGCTCTTTGATAAAACCCAGGTTATGCCCGCGGATGGTAGCCATGTTCAGGCAGTAAATAAATGGATAAGGCTTTTGCTTTTCCACCCCGAAGCCGCTGCCGATACCAGGCAGAAACGACAAAGAAGATAATGCACCGATTGATTTAAGAAGATCACGTCTGTTCATAATTCCGACATTAAGGGACTGAAGATATGCCATGTACCCGCTAAAAAACAAACCCCCGATTAGGACTAATCCTGACCGGGGGCGTTGCTCTAAGGTTCAAAGGTTAAAAGGTAAGCACAGGCCCTATTTCATTTTCCTGAATTCATCGAGTTCTAAAATCTCATTATTGCAATAGCTGACATGCCTAATCGTGGATTCATTTTCGAGATACACGATATACATCCCGATGTTAGACTCGGTAATTTCCAGAGCCATGTTAATGGTATAGTCGGGAAATGCATGGTTGACATCTTTTTTAAGTATTTCCGGGAGCCTGTTGGGAAAGAAATAAGCCATATTGCGAACCCAGCGACCATTTTTATCATAAATGATATAGTGCCTGATCTCATTTCGAACAAAACTCGCTACAATAGCATCTTTGTTTACTTGCCAATCGGCTTTTTCAATCTCTTTAAATGACCTGCTGAAATCAACGGAGGCCCGGTTACTGGCTTTAAGGGTTTTCAAATACAACTTCTTCGCCTTAAGGTCAGATTTCGCTTTTGCCAGGTCGTCGTTACCGCTTTCAGTGTACATGTTGTACGCTACCGTCAGTGAACTGAGATTCATGCCCATCAATGGGTCGAATTTTATTTTCAGAAATGAAAGACCCTGGTTTAGTTCCTGGGCATTGAGTTTACTGGTGGCTGCATAAGACAAGGCAGCTGCAAAGAGTAAAACCCTGATAATTTTGTTCATGGTGTTTAATTTTATTTGTTTATCGGTCTGTTTTATTGACATTGTTGATGATGTAAATGTGGTTAAGTTTGAATTTACCACAACCAGTACTTTTCCCATTTTGGGAAGAGATAAACACGGTATTTAAGCGGGTATTTCTCCCTGCCTGAAGCAGGTTTTGTAAGTATTTACACCTGTTGCCAGGTTAACGGCCGGCATTATCCCCAATTGTGTATATGTTTGTAAATACACTTTTCAAATGATTGTTCAATGAATACTGGGACCAGTAAAAATGCCGGCACCGATGTAAATAGATGGAGACTGAGCGATGAAAACATCCTGCCCCAGAATATAAAAAACAACCAGCGCAAATCAACAGGTTATGAAATCTATCCATCCAAATCGGTTGGAGCGGGTAAAATTCACACCGGCTATGCCTCTCTGGCAAACTGGATCATTGATCACAAAAATGTAAGGATCGAAGGATACA
This sequence comes from Chitinophagaceae bacterium, assembly GCA_039922795.1. Lineage (GTDB taxonomy): Bacteria > Bacteroidota > Bacteroidia > Chitinophagales > Chitinophagaceae > JADCRZ01. The sequence continues at coordinate 356 of JBDTEB010000041.1, read as the reverse complement.
TCGGCATCTTCTGGGAGACGGTAAAAACCTCTCTCGATGCTGAATTTAAAAGCAGGAAAATAGCGGTGAAATGGACCGTACTCGAAGAGGCATTAAAGTCCGCTGCTGATATACAGTTAATGGTGGATCCCTTTCTCGGGGAATCCGGCAGTGTCTGGGGCAGAAAAGCAACCCTTGACCTTGCCGACTTTTTTGAAAATGGAAAACTGGCTTCCATGGACATTAGCCAGGAGGCAGACCTGAACATTGCCATCGGCATCGGCGCTTCATTATTACCCTGGGATGGCCCGATCATCTACCTCGATATTCCAAAAAATGAAATTCAATACAGGTCACGGGCAGGAACATGCTCTAAT
>JBDTEB010000040.1:0-4859 GCA_039922795.1 Chitinophagaceae bacterium | reverse complement strand
CCATGCTGCCAATTCCAGTAGACGACCGGAAATATCGTTAGGGCAAAAAGCATCAGGGAGAGCCAGAACCACGCGCTGAGCAGCAATTTTTTATACTCTTTTGAAATGATCAGGAAAAAGATCAGTCCGGCCGGCAGAAAGATGCCGGTGTATTTGCTATCGAAAGCGCAGCCCATCAATAACCCCGAGAGAATCCAGTAAATTTTTTTTTTCTGGAAGATGGCTTTGTAAAGAGTGAACAAAGACAATGTCCAGAACAGGAGGAGCGGAACATCAGGTGTGGATACCAGCGAAAGCGTGGTAATCATAAACGTGGAAAAGAGCAGGATGCAGGCGATTAAAACTTTTTCGGTACTCAGGAAAAATTTGCAGAGGTGATAGAACGAGAAAAGGGAAAGCAAGGTAGTTATTGAATCAGCGAGTTTGATGACATAAACTTTTCGGCCGAAAATATCTGTAAAGAACCGTAAAAGGTAGGCTATTGCGGGTGGATGGTCGAAATAGGAAAGCGCCAGATTCTGTCCATAAAAATAATAGTACGCATCCTGTGGCATTAATCCCATCAGTCCGATGAACACCATGCGGAGCACAAAAATGATCAGTAAAGCGAGCAAAATGAACGGGGCGCTGTTTCCCAGGATCTTCCTGAAAGCAGAGCGGTCAGATTGATGCATCGGCAATCTTTGCATTGGCATATACCAGCTTTTCGACTCCCAATCGTCATCCTGATTTAATTCGACCACTGAATAGCGAAGTAACCGCACTGCTCGGTGCCTGTGTTCGTAATATTATGAGTTGCATTAGAGGCAGTGAAGACGATGTCGCCGGCTTCAACAGCGTATTTTTTGCCATCGATGAAACTTTCTGCCTTCCCTTTTAGCATAAGTATGATCTCTTCATTCCGGTGGGTATGTGGGGGATGACTCGCGAAGCCGGGGTTCAGCGCTGTCGCGTGCATATCGAACTTTGCAAACATCGCAGAAGGTTTGATAAACATCGGCCTTGATTCGCCTTTGTCCGTTTTCACCACCGTCAAGGCATTCCAGTTGCGGGTTATGGAACCACCGCCTGTCTTCCCTCGTTGCAGATCGATGCCCGGACGTGATTTAAATGTCAGTATAAAATAGGTTACCGGGGAATTTGTTTCATTCTTAAAACTCTGCCTTACACCAGCTTCCATCAGCGCAACACTCCCCGGTTCAAGATTCTTGATGGAGTCATTGAGCATAACGGTTAATGTTCCTTCTTTTATCACCAGGAGTTCCTCCCGATCATCATAGGCCACCGGCGGATGATTCGTTAAACCAGGAGCCAATGTTGACGTGTGCACATTCAGCGAAGCCAGGTCGAGGCTCGTGCCTTGCACGATAAGCCGACGTTCACCAGTGGCTGTTTTTTCCGGTTTGGCCTTATTAAAGCTGTAAACGCCAGACGGGATGGAATCTTTCTGGGCATAGGTGGTGGCAGTGATAAAAAGCAAAACGAACAGGAATATTTTTTTCATGATATGATTTAACGATGAACGATCGGTGGATTAAGTTTTAAGCTGGTTCGGTTATTTTCTTCCCACATCCAGATACCTGGAGGCGAATTGAATAAATGTGGGCCAGTTCGGTGCAGGGGTGTGACCGCCGCTGTGCTGACGAAAAGCAATCTCGCCATTCAATAGCCCCGTCTCTACAGCTGGAAATTCGGTGGTGCCCAAATCTTTTTTTCCGAGTAGCTTGTATACCGGCCCTGCGTGAACGCAGGCCATGAACATGCCTCTGGCATCAACCCACGCATCGCCCCTGTCACCGGCACTCACGAATACCGGACGAGGAGCGCAAAGCGCCAGCAGTTCGTGCGAATCAACCGGCAGATCGCTCCACTGAAGCGGCCCTGCATATTTCATGAAATTGCCCGCCATCCAGTGATACTCCCCGGTAGCCGCCAGGTTTTCAACCAGTTCACCCGCGTTCCTGCGATGAAGCTTCACCCCGCCTTCTCCCGATGAACTAACAAACGCGATAGCAAACCGCTGGTCATACGCCATGGCCACCGCAGCTGCCTTTCCATATCTGGAGTGGCCCTCGATACCTACCGCGCGAGCGTTCACTGACTTATCCGTTTCAAAATAATCCAGCGCTCTGCTGGCTCCCCATGCCCAGGCACGCAATGCGCCCCAGTCATCCGGTTTTCTCGGTTCACCCTTATTGACGAGACCGATAATCCCCGAGCGCAACCCGGCACCATTATCGGCCTGTACGCTTACCGGCACGAGTATCGCGTAACCCCAGCCCTTCTCCAGCACCTGCTGCTGCCAGCTGGCATCAACCGGCAAAGGCGCAGAAACAAGTATCGCCACTGTATCCTTTGCCGCGGTGGTCGGATGAACACCAGGTATCGCTCCCATTGCCGCGGTGGTCGGATGAACAACAGGTGTCGCTCCCATTACCGCGGTGACCGAACGAACGACGGCCGGAACAGCATATCCCAGTTCCATGATTACCGGCACCGGCTTCCTGGAAGACAGGGGAACGGTCAGGCTGAGTTGAATATCTACCGTGACCTGTGGATAAGAAGTATTGTCAACATGCCCGATAAGCTTTTTGGTAATGGCGGGGATGCCGCCTACCGTGTCTGTTCTGGTTTCCAGAACCTCCCATCTCACCGAAGGGATTAGTACGGGCATCCTGCCATAGATCTCCCGGTTAAAATCTTCGAGGATCTCGGCACGCCGTTTTCCCCACCAGGTTGCAGGCGTTTTTACAACGTCGCCGTTTTTTAATTTCAGGGGATCAGGAAGTCCGGGAAAGGGATTGGCCTTCGATTCATCGTAGTTGGCAGCATTGGGCACATTGGGATTGCTTGACCCGCTGGCACCCGGTCGCAAAGTGGCGATGCCGAGCTTGCCCATCATGTAACTATGGTCTGCATCGCTGAGTTTGCGCAAACTATCCACGGTTTGTCGGTTAGGTTGACAGAAACCCTGCTTCATTCCAAAAAAAGTAAACAGGCATATAAAACAAATATTTTTCATAGAAGGCATCATATAAAGAATGCGGTTAAGATAATCATATTCATGTAATACCCACGGGTGAAAAAACCCTTCCGGGTCAACCAAAAAATTTAGCAAAACCGCTATCTTTGCCGCTCATGCCACTCCTTATCGCCTCTCTAAACTCCGGTAGCAACGGTAATTGTTATTATGTTGGCAACCAGGATGAAGCAGTACTTATCGACGCCGGGATCTCGTGCAGGGAAACAGAGAAACGCATGCTGAGAATCGGATTAAACATCTGCAAAGTAAAGGCCATCTTCATTTCCCACGAACATTCTGATCATATCTGCGGAGTTGCTTCCCTGTCCAAAAAATTCCGGATCCCGGTGTATATCACCAGATCAACGCATTCCAATTGCCGGCTGATGCTGGATAAAGATCTGATCAGAAATTTCACGGCAGAGCAGCCGGTTAGCATTGGCAAATTACAAATTACAGGATTTACCAAATGTCATGATGCAGCGGATCCACATAGCTTTATCGTTTGTTCAGAGAAAACTACCATAGGTGTGCTTACGGATATTGGGGTTGCCTGTGAAGAAGTGGTGCATCATTTTAAACAGTGCCATGCTGCATTCCTGGAAGCGAATTATGATGATGCGATGCTTACGAACGGCAATTATCCGTATCATTTGAAGAAGAGGATCAGCGGCAGAGACGGCCATCTTTCCAATGCTGCGGCACTTCGGCTGTTTCTGGAAGAGCGGGCCCCCTGGTTGAGTCATCTTATTTTATCGCACATTTCCAAAAACAACAACACCCCGGGTATTGTGCAGCAGTTGTTTGAAACAAATGCGAGCGGTGTAAGAATCATCGTGGCTTCAAGGTACGAGGAAACAGCAGTATTCGAGATCATCGGAGCGGGAGAATCCGTGCCAAGAGTTCCGGCGTTTCAAATACGTCCGAGGCTGGTGCAGCTAAAACTTTTCTGATGCGTGGATAGAACACTCCATTGCCATTCCTGAAAGCGGGTTATACTGTTTGTGTGCAAACTCCTCACACCAATCAAACAAAAAATATGACCTTGGAAATTGAGGGTTGGATATTTTTTCAACTGAAATTTGATCATGAATATTTTTTCAATCAATAACCTCAAATGTCCTTTTGAAAATCGGCAATTGAAGATAGGGGTGAATATAGAAAGCCAGCTTTCCCCCTTAAAGTTCCCCCTCAACTGTACCTATTTCCACCCTTCCTATCTCAGAGGCATTCCCCTCCGCCAGCCCCGGGGCAACGCTTTCTTCCACTCCATTTAAACGCTTCTCGATCGCCCGGGTTCTTTTCCCAACCACATCATCCAGCTGGTGCAAACCGGTTTGAATATTGGATTGCGCTTTCTGCAGCAATTCGCTGAATTTTTTAAACTCCGTCTTCACGCTTCCCAACAATTGCCAGACTTCGCTGCTGCGCTTCTCTATCACAAGGGTCTGAAACCCTACCTGCAGGCTGCTCAGTAATGCCGCCAGTGTTGTGGGACCGGTGACGATCACGCGACAATCGTTGCGGATATTCTCGAAAAGTCCGGGCTCCCTAAGCACTTCCGCATACAGGCTTTCAAATGGCAGAAAGAGAATGGCGAAGTTTGTCGTGTTGGGTGTATCGAGGTACTTATCGGAGATCTCTGAAGCGCATTTTTTGATGCCCCTGATGAATTGTGCCCGTTGGTTCTCGATCAGTTCAGGAACGCCTTCATCGTAGGCATGCTGAAGCTGGTCGTACTGGTCTTTTGGAAACTTGCTGTCGATCGGCAGGTAGATATGCCCGTCAGTCTGGTGGCGACCCGGCATTTTTACCGCAAACTCAACATGAGCGTTTG
>JBDTEB010000039.1:0-7262 GCA_039922795.1 Chitinophagaceae bacterium | reverse complement strand
GTTCATTGGCGATTCATAAACTTCAGGATCTGGTGATACGGAGCCATACATGCTTGAAAATAGAACGATACTGCCTTTTCCTTTCTTCGCCATGCACATACCCACTTCCCTTGCCAGCAGGAAGGTTGAGGTGAGGCCGGTATGATTAACTTCATCGAAATCCTTTTCCGTAAGATTATCAAAACTTTTTGCAGTAGAGCCAAAGGTTAATATTACCAGACCATCAGGTACAGCCGTTGACATCGTTCGTTCTCTCACAAATTTTTTGATCGCTTCACCATCACGGATATCCAGCGTAGCCGCGGTTAGCTGCGCCTCATGTTCCGGAAAGGAACCCACAAATTCATCCGCTTTGTGCAACAGGTCAATACACAACACATTGGCGCCAGACTGAACCAACAGTTTACAGATGCCCTGGCCAAGATAGCCTGCACCACCAACCACCCATATTTGCTTTCCCAGAAGGCTGAATGACTCAAACAAATTTTTGCTCATAATCGATCAATTTGCAACCGGATCGGAATGTCAAAAGGGAGACTATCCTGTAATTGTTTCAGTGTCTCCGGATCGTTCTCGTCTTCATAAAAAACAAAGTGTGACGGAATCCGCGGTACCTTATCTTGTATAAAAATGCCAAGTTGCCGGTTGATCTCATCCACTTCCTCCTGGTTTAACAGGCCTGGAAGGATTACATCCCTTTCCCGGTCGTAAGATTTTTTTATGGAGACTAAATCGAGATGTTGCATTGCGTGCGTCTTTTAAACAGGATACTGTAAATGTAAACCCTGGACAAGTCCGGCGACTCTACTATTTTTTTCACTCCTGATATTATTATACAATGTTCGTCAGTCCTTTCGATTGCAAAGGGGTTATCATAGCTTTACGTTTGAAATCAATCAATCGTTTTATGCGTCAATCAAATTCAAACCCCGCTACCGATCCAAAGAAAAAAGCCATTATTGGCGCAGCACTGTTTATGGCTATTGCGCTGGCGATCGGAAACTGGATCAGGAAATTATGATCCTGGTTTGTGGTCCACTCACAAAACATTAGTTTTAAGAGAGTGTAAAAACTATCTATGAGAAAAATATTACTCCTGGCTCTGCTGACGGGTAACCTGAACACATTTTCACAAAAGATACCATTTGCAAAAGAAGGCAATATCGACAGCACGGCCTTAGGGATCAAAATGAAAGCGCTGGCCACACAGGTCATCCGCCTGTATAGAAATGAAAACAGGCTGGGTTATTTCGATAATATTTTTCGTTATCAAATGGTCGCGCAGCAGTTCACTGCGGCAATGAAAAATCTCGATTCGATCAGACAGTTTACAGAACGGTCGAAACCAAAAGAGGCTAAAGCCATAGGCTTTCAATTTGAATCGTTTGCTGCAGCCAGGGAGATACAACTACAAAAAAAGATTTCTTTTAAAGAAGCTTATCTTGTCAGCTTTACTTCTTTGTATAATAATTTCTCACCCGAAGCTCAAACTGTTGCAACAAATTATCTTGCTGCGGATGTGGCACAATTAAAAGAAAGTTTCTACAAACTTCTAAAGGAACAATCCACTAAAGATTCTATTGACCTCGAAGATGCCATGCTACTTACCAGATTTTACAATTCCTATGTGGTTTATTCGCAGGTAATTCCTTTGGCGACACCATTTATTACAGCGCAGGAAACGAAGGAATTTATCATCGAAGACAGTGTGCTCATTAAAACAAGAGATGGCTCTGTGATTGCGGCTACTGTCATACGCAAAAAGAATATTGTTGGCAAACAACCAACCATTTTTGTATTTAATATTTATACCAGTGCCGTGGATAAAGCAATAGCTAAACTGAGCGCCAGCAAAGGGTATGCAGGTATAGTTGCCAATACGCGTGGCAAAAGATTAAGCCCACAGATGATAGAACCTTTTGAACATGATGCCAATGATGCCTATGACATTATAGAATGGATAAGCAAGCAACCGTGGAGCAATGGCAAAGTGGGTATGTATGGCGGCAGTTATCTGGGATTCAGTCAATGGGCAGCCGCAAAAAAAGTACACCCGGCATTAAAGACGATAGTACCACAGGTGGCTGTTGGTATTGGCATCGACTACCCGATGCAGAACAATATCTTTATGAGCTATATGCTTCGATGGATACATTTTGTTACCAATTCTAAACAAACAGACAACGCCGACTTTGGCAACACTAAACATTGGCAAAAAACTTTTATGGATTATTACAAAAACGGCCGGGCATTCCAGTCGTTGGATACCATAGAAGGCAGACCCAACAATATTTTTCAGCGTTGGCTAAAGCATCCTTCATATGATGTGTACTGGCAAAAAATGGTGCCGTATAAAGAAGATTTTGCAAAGATTCAGATTCCGGTTATGACCATTACCGGTTATTATGATGATGACCAGTTGGGTGCGATGTATTATTTTGAGCAGCATCATTTGTATAATAGAAACGCAAACCACTATCTATTAATCGGCCCATATAATCACTTTGGCGCGCAGGATACTCCTTACCCGGTTTTGAATGGTTATACCATAGATTCTGTGGCCAACATCAACATCACTGACCTGGCATTTAAATGGTTCGATTATATTTTAAAAGACAGCAGCAAGCCTGCTATCTTAAAAGATAAAGTGAATTACCAGGTAATGGGTACCAACCAATGGAAACATGCACCCTCATTGAGCAAAATGAATAATGATACACTAACTTTCTACCTGAGCAATGTTCGGGTGGCAGCAGATTACAAGCTGGACGTAAAATCCAGCCCTGTGGAATTTATCAGGCAGGAGATCGACTTTAAGGATCGCAAGGATACAATTCCTCTTCCAGAAGAAATCAACGTTATTGATAGTTTACTCCATTTGAGAAACAGTTTATCATTTGTATCACAGACATTCGATAAGCCTTTTGAAATCAATGGAGCCTTCACCGGTACTTTAATGGCCAGCATCAACAAAAAAGATATGGATGTAAGCATCCAATTATATGAGCTGATGCCGGATGGAAAATATTTTACCCTGAGCAATTACCTGGGACGAGCCAGCTATGCAAAAGACAAAAGCAAAAGACAACTATTACATGCCGGAAAGATTGAGTCTATCCCTTATAATAGAACTTTTTTTGTCAGCAAAAAGATTAGCGCTGGCAGCAAATTGGTGGTGTTGCTGGGCGTCAATAAAAGCGCCGATTGGCAGGTAAATTATGGCACCGGCAAAGATGTAAGTGAAGAAACGATCAACGATGCCAAAGAACCCCTGGAAATAAAATGGTATGGCAGCAGCAGTATAAAAATACCGGTGTATAAATACTGAGCGACATCCCTATTTTAATTAGCTGGGTTAACGGTTAGCAAACAGCCAAAACCCTTACATTACAGTACATTCCCAAACCACCATGGCCAAACCAAACAAGGATCTTCTCGACCCGGTTAGAAAAGCCGCATTTGAAAAACTCCATATCGCAGCAGATAAGCGGGTGATCCTCTGCCTGGATGGCGGCGGTATGCGAGGAATTCTTACCATCCAGTTACTAAAAAAGCTGGAAGAGATTGCGGGTCTGCCTTGTCACGAGCTTTTCGATATGGTTTCGGGAACATCCACAGGGGGCATTATCGCCGGTTTGATCGCCACAGGCCATTCTGCAGGCGAGATCGAAAACCTTTACATAAACCTGGTGACGGATGTTTTCGACAGGCGATTATTTGGCAACCGATTTCTTAATCCACCGGAATTTTCAAAATCCAGATACCGAAAAGTGCTGAAGCAGCAGGTGCAGGATAAAACGCTGGAGGATGCCTGTAAGTCAAGCGGACTCGACCTGATGATTACCGCACAGGATATCTCGGCAGCGGAAGAAACTTTTTTCTCCTGCTTCAAACAGGATGACGGCAGTTTTTACGGCACGTATAAAACCGTTTTATTGCGTGCGGTGATGGAAGCGACGATGAGTGCGCCAACTTATTTTTATCCGCTGGAGCGCTTTCTCGACGGAGGAACCACCACGTATAACAATCCCGCCATGGCGGCGATTATAGAAGCTTTATCCTATAGTCGCGAAGATAAAAATCCTGAACGCTCCGACTATCAGATCGCTTCAGCGGTGGTCTTTAGTTTTGGAACGGGCATATCGCGACAATTTGTAAAACCCGATGAGACAATAAATCCGGAAGGTCTTGATATAAAATTCTGGTTGGACTGGATCATGAGACAGACCGGACAAGATGCCAGTGCCATGCAGATGAATGTCTTTCGATCCCCGGTGATCAGGCAGACCCTCGATGTAAGAAGGTTCCAGGTTTCACTGGATGCAGCGGCCATAAAAAGACTTCCAAACACAGATACCCTTGACCCTGGAAAATACGGATCCCGGTGGCTTCACGACATTTCGGATGAAATTCTCGGCAGGATCGATATGGCTGACGTGTCGAAATTTGACCTGATGAAAGTGATCGGGGAACAAATGGCAAAGTATATCATGGAGACGGGAAATGGTTTCACAACAGACCTCACCGATGATCGCAACAACGACCAGCTGGTAACGTTTTCTGGTGATATCGACAGAATAAGAACACAGATGAGCGATCCCGGATGGCTGGATGGATTTGTCGCCTGAGTTTCACTTCCTGAAAGATAGTCCGTATAAAATCGTGGAGACTAAATCTGCCGGCTCGTACTTACCCTCTTTTTCCTATTTTTAAAACTCCGAACCTGCTTCTTGCCAACAATTTTTTGCCGTTATAACCAACCATCAATCATGAAAATATTTATATTAATTCCCCTGGTCTGCCTGGGCATGTTCACTGCCAGCGCCCAGAAAAAAATGATGGGATTCAGCGAAGCTGGTGCTGCCATCCAGAGTAAATGGGAGAAACAATTCGATTCCAGTCTGAGTACCAAAAACCTTGACACCTGGATGAAATTTCTTTCCTCCCATCCGCATCATGTGGGATCGGTTCAGGATAAGGCCAATGCGGAATATATCGCTAACCTCTTTCGCTCCTGGGGTTATGAAACCAGCATTGATACATATTATGTTTTGTTTCCAACCCCAAAATTCAGGCAACTGGAATTGCTTGGACCAAATGCATACAAGGCAAAACTGGAAGAGCCCACGCTGAAAGAAGACCGTACATCCGGCCAAAAATCTGAACAACTTCCTTCCTACAATGCCTATTCGGCGGATGGCGATATCACCGCCGAACTGGTCTTTGTGAACACGGGGATTCCCGCTGACTATGATGCGCTCGAAAAAATGGGGGTAGATGTAAAGGGGAAAATCGTGATCGCCAAATACGGCGGTTCGTGGAGAGGAATCAAGCCGAAAGTGGCCGCTGAACACGGCGCAATAGGTTGCCTGATCTATTCCGATCCGAAAGACGATGGTTTCACGGCAGGTGATGTGTATCCGCTCGGCGCTTTCCGTCCGAAGGGCGGTGTGCAGCGCGGTTCTGTTATGGACATGCCCGTATATCCGGGCGACCCGCTTACCCCCGGCATCGGTGCCACAAAAGACGCCAGGAGGCTGAAACGCGAAGATGCCATCACCATTATGAAGATCCCCGTTATGCCCATCTCCTACGAAGATGCCCAGCCACTTTTAGAAGCACTAAAGGGACAGGTGGTTCCGGCAGCCTGGAAAGGCGGACTCCCCATTACCTATCACGTGGGGCCCTCCACAGAAAAAGTTCATCTTAAACTTGAATTTAACTGGGATCAGAAGCCCGTATATAATGTGATCGCCAGATTGAAAGGCACTGAGGCGCCGGACGAATGGGTGATCCGCGGCAACCATCATGACGGATGGGTGAATGGCGCCGCTGATCCGCTGAGCGGCATGGTCTCCGAAATGGACGAAGCAAGAGGGATCGCAGAACTGGTTAAGAAGGGATACAAGTTGAAACATACACTCGTTTATTGCGCCTGGGACGGCGAAGAACCCGCCCTGCTGGGGTCCACTGAATGGGCCGAAGATCACCAGGCTGAACTTAAACAGAAAGCGGTTTTCTACCTGAATACAGATGGCAATTCCCGCGGTTTTCTCGGCGCCGCAGGCTCGCATACTCTCGAGCCATTCTTTAACGAAATTGCCAGCGACGTCATCGACCCCCAAACCGGTGTAACGATCAGGGATAGACGCTATGCGCGCGCAATCGTTTCAGCTGACCAGGCAGGCCGGCAGAAACTGCTCGGAAACAAAAACATGAAACTCGCGGCTCTTGGTGCCGGATCAGATTACTCCAGCTTTCTGCAGCACCTGGGCATAGCATCGATGAACCTGGGCTTCGGTGGCGAAGGAGAGGGCGGCCAATACCATTCCATCTACGACTCCTATGATTATTATACCAAATTCGGAGACCCCGGCTATCAATACGGAAAAGCGCTCTCGCAAACCGCTGGCCGCGTGATGATGCGCATGGCCAATGCCGACGTTTTGCCTATCGATTTCAGCAGTTTTACCCGGACTATCCTGGAATATGTTACCGAAGTAAAAACCCTGCTCGACAATACCCGTCTCGAAACTGAAACGGAAAATAAAATGATCGCGGAAAAATTATTTGACCTGGCAAAAGATCCAAAAATTCAGTACAAATCGCCCTCGGAAAAAGAGGTGGTTCCCTTCCTGAACTTCAGTGAACTGGAGAATGCGATGGCTGCGCTGAAGCAGAATGCGGAAGAATTCCAGAAAACTTATGCCTCCGCACTGCTATTGCCCGCCGACAAGCAAAAACAGCTCAATGAAATTTTATACAAGGCAGAGAGAAGTCTTACCCGGGAGCAGGGTCTGCCCCGCAGGTCATGGTATAAACACCAGATCTATGCGCCAGGATTTTATACGGGGTACGGGGTAAAAACGTTGCCTGGAATCAGGGAGGGGATCGAGCAAAGAAACTGGAAAGAAGCGCAGGATAATATCGGCATCGTGTCGGGGACCATCGTCGAATACACGAAGCAGGTACAGAAGGCAGAAGCGATTACCGCGCCGAAGAAGGCATTTTAGCCGTAGTCAGATGGCTGTTTTTCAATCCCTGATTGCACTATTTCCAAAAACTCAAACCTCCATTTTCCTTCCCCCGGTTGCAGTAATTTGCGGCTTCGATTTTTTGAAACAAACCATCACTTGTTCATACATCATTATGAGAAAAATTCTTTGCGCGGCCGTTTCTATCTGCCTGGTTCATGCTGCATTCAGCCAGGGTACTGCCCTTACAGTAGAACAAATCATGAAAGATCCGAAATGGATCGGCAG
>JBDTEB010000038.1:0-8144 GCA_039922795.1 Chitinophagaceae bacterium | reverse complement strand
GGTCTGCCACCGTGCCTGTCATGCCGCCTTCACTCACGATCTCCACGCAATTTATTTTATGAGAACGGTTTAGAAATACGACCACAAAAACCTCGTGTTTATGATCTTTCAGCAGGGTGCGGAGATAGGTAGCTACATCCTTGCTGTCTTTGACCACCGTTTTCCCAAGGAATGGTGTCTCCTGCCGGCGCCTCCCCAATTCGAGTGCTGCGGCAAGTGTGACGGCTTTTACCACACCGATACCCTTGATTTTCATTAATTCCCGAACGGAAAGTTTCCCCAGCTCACTTAAGCTGTTTTTGCTCAGCAGCAATACCTCCCTGGCAAGGTCAACAGCCGATTTTTCCCTGTTGCCATTGTTGATCAGGATCGCTATCAGTTCAGAATCACTCAGTACTGAAGCGGATTTGGTAAGTAGTTTTTCCCTCGGCCTGTCGTCGGGAGACCAGTTCTTAATAGAGTATTTTTGCTCTTGCATCCGCGAAGGTTTGACGTTAATTTTGTTTTATTAAAGTTTTTTCACCCTAAACGTATCAAAACAGTCCATTTGTTCGTTTAGTACCAATCCTGTCAAACCAAATCAAAATCCATGAATAATCAACAGCGCTCCAGAAGCAGGGCGATCAATCCAGTTGTTTTCTGCCTCGGCACATTCTTCGTCGCGGTAAGTTTTTCCGTAGTTACCTGTTTTTCCATTTTTTCTGCCGTTGGTGGAAGTAGCAGCAGTCCGTCGATAGCGAAGGCTCCCGTTACGGTTCAGCATACGACCAGTTTGGCCATGGTGAAATAAAAGCGCGGATCAACTATTTATCAGTCAGTCAGCTAAGTATTCCTATGAAGGATTTGTTGAAATGAACTGACATTATGAACTTTTAATATGACCAGGCTTCTCGCCTGGTCATTTGTTTTTACGCGAACAAAGCACATTAATTCAGTTCGAACATTGTGTTTCTGTTTTGATGGTTATCTTCGCGGCACACATAAATTATGTATGCATCCGAACGCAAAGATTTTTTCAGGCTCAGGCTCTCAATACCTGGCAGAGCGGATCGCGCAGCGATACGGACACCCGCTTGGCAAGATAAATATTTCCAAGTTCAGTGATGGGGAGATAGGGGTGGAGTTCCTGGAAAGTATCCGGGGCGACTATGTCTTTTTGGTTCAGAGCACATTTGCACCCACGGATAACCTGATGGAACTGCTGCTCATGATAGATGCCGCACGCAGGGCTTCTGCCGATAAGGTAATTGCGGTTATGCCCTATTACGGGTTTTCCCGGCAGGACAGAAAGGACAGGCCACGTGTTGCGATTGGGTCCAAACTGGTTGCCAACATGCTCGTCGCAGCGGGGGCAGACAGGGTGATTACGATGGATCTTCATGCTCCGCAGATCCAGGGCTATTTTGATATACCCGTTGACCACCTTGATTCTTCAGCGATTTTTATCCCTTATATAGAGCAACTTAACCTTGAAAACCTTACCTTCGCCGCCCCTGATGTGGGAAGTACCAACAGGGTGAGAGAAATAGCGAGTTATTTCAGTGCAGAAATGGTGATCTGTGACAAGCACAGGAAGAGGGCAAATGAGATCTCAAGTATGGTGGTGATAGGAGATGTTGCGAACAAGGACATCATACTGATAGATGACATCTGCGACACAGGCGGAACGCTTGCAAAAGCTGCCGGCCTGCTGGTGGAAAAAGGAGCCAATAGCGTAAGAGCATTTTGTACCCACCCGGTGCTTAGCGGGAACACTTACGAGAATATTGAAAACAGCATTTTGAAAGAACTGGTTGTTTGCGATACGATCCCTTTGAAACAGCAGACGTCCAAGATCAAGGTGATCTCTGTATCCGAGCTTTTTGCCATAGCGATCCGGAATGCACATGAGAATAAAAGTATAACCAGCTTGTTTATACATTCTCAGCTCCGGAACAAATAGCCGGATTTTATTTAAGGAATTAACAAACATTCATAAACATGAAAACAATTACAATCGAAGGACAACTCAGGACCGGCCATGGTAAAGAAGCCACCCGCCAACTCCGCTCTGAGGACAAAGTGCCAGGTGTAATTTACGGGGGTGCTAAAGAAATTAATTTTTCTGCTCCGGCTTCCACATTAAAAAACCTGGTGTACACACCAGATTTCCAGCTCGCCGAAGTGAGCGTTGATGGGGAAAAATTCACTTGTATTCTTAAAGATCTGCAGTTCGACAAAGTCTCCGATCAGCTGTTGCACATCGACCTGCTGGAACTTGTCGAAGACAAAAAAGTGGTTGCTACGCTCCCTCTCAAACTTACCGGTGTTCCCAAGGGTGTGAAAGACGGTGGTAAACTGCTTGTCAAAATGAAGTCATTAAAGGTGAAAACCCTTCCAAAGTTCCTGAAAGAGAATATCGAAGTAGATATTACTTCACTGGAACTCAATGAAAACATTCGTGTTCAGGACGTGGTTTCCGAGAATTACGAGATCATGAACTCACCGCGTATTCCTATTGCCACTGTAGTTCTTACAAGACAATTGAAACAGGAAGAGTCTACGGCAGCGAAGGCTGGCGCAGCTCCTGCAGCAAAAGCCGCTCCGGCAGCAAAGGCTGCCCCTGCAGCAAAAGCTCCGGCAGGGAAGAAATAGTCTCTTTCAATCGCATTCAACTAAACCCGGTTATATCAGCCGGGTTTTTTTATACCTGGGACATTCCAGGCAGAAAACATCCATCTGATCATGCAGAAATATCTTATCGCCGGACTTGGTAATGTAGGCGCTGAATATGATAAAACCCGGCACAATATCGGGTTTGATGTGCTCGACGCCCTGGCATTAAAACATAAAGTAGTTTTTGAGTCTGACCGCTTTGCCGACCTGGCATCTTTCTCATTTAAGGGCAAGGGTTTCGTATGTATCAAGCCTACCACATTCATGAACCTGAGCGGAAGATCAGTGCGGTACTGGATGGAAAAAGAATCCGTCCCGGTGGAAAATATACTGGTGATCGTCGATGACATCGCCCTGCCACTTAACAGGTTGCGCATTCGCAAGGGTGGCAGCTCCGGGGGGCACAACGGATTAAAAAGCATCGAAGAATATCTAAAAACACAAGACTACGCGAAGCTTCGATTCGGGGTAGGTAACGATTTCGCGAAAGGACGACAGGCGGATTATGTGCTTGGCCGATGGCAGAAAGAGGAGGTTCGGCAGGTAGAAATGAAGGTAGATGCCTGTGTAGAAATCGTCGAAAGCTTTGCATTGAGTGGTGCTGATAACACCATGAATCGGTTCAACAAAATAAGTTTTGACCTGTGATTTGTTAAAACGAATCTTTACTTTAGCATAAATTGTAGTTCATCGCTTATTCGGGGCATTATTTCTATAAGCCTGACCCTTAGGGTTGTAAGCAACTACCTTTTACTCTTAAAACCACCTTGAATATGAAAATTTTCTGTGTAGGCCGGAACTATGCTGCTCATGCACAAGAATTGGGAAATGAAATTCCTGACGAGCCTGTGATTTTTATGAAGCCCAAAAGCGCATTACTGCAGCCACACACTCCCTTCTATTATCCCGAATTCACCAACGAACTTCACTATGAGGCAGAGCTCGTATTGAGGATCTCTAAAAACGGAAAATACATTCAGGATCGTTTTGCAGGCAAATACTATGACGCCATTACGGTGGGCATAGATTTTACAGCCCGCGACATACAGAATGAGCTCAAGGAAAAGGGCCTTCCCTGGGAAAAAGCCAAGGCCTGGGATAATTCAGCCGTGATCGGCAAATGGGTCACCATGCCTGAGATCAAAAACAAGAAAGACATTAATTTCTGTCTCTATAAAAATAAGGAGATCGTTCAGCAGGGATCTTCCACCCTGATGCTAAATAGTTTTGATAGCATCATCGCACACATATCTAACTATTTTTCCATCAATATTGGCGACCTTATTTTCACCGGCACTCCGGCGGGGGTGGGGGAGTGCGTGGTAGGCGATGAACTCGAAGGTTTTTTGGAAGATGACAGCATGTTTACTTTGGAGATCAAGTAAGGCTCAGCCTTATTAGTCCGGCCTTTGTTGGGGGGACTCAACCGTGTAAATACGTTCGCGAGCCGAGTTCGAAAGCCCTTACATATTCTGTTTCAATGATGGAAATATTCCCGGAAACCATTATTTTCGCGTCCCGTTTCAGGGCGAGGTAGCTCAGCTGGTTAGAGCATCGGATTCATAACCCGAAGGTCGGCAGTTCAAGTCTGCTCCTCGCTACAAGGCCCAAATTCTTTACTGGTAAGAGTTTGGGCTTTTTTGGGTTTGAAAATATTTGAGCGCTTGGTTAAGTGGACAAGCTACTGTCTATGCCCGGGACGGTTCTGGCGTACAAATAAATAATGTTCTACCTTGGTCGAAATTCAGGTATTCATTCATGAAATGTAGACAGGGGTATCATTTCCCGAATATCAGTTGTTCAAGCAGAGTTCTCGCGATGTTGAAGATTTTTCATTCAGGAATGATTTTAAAGTTATTCTTTTATTGAGAGAAGGCTAAATATTAAAGCATTATCTCCGGCTTCACCCTATCAAAATCACCGGCTTTTATCGTTACAAACTTCTCCGGTTTTATATATTCTCTCAGGGCTGCATTCACCTGCTCAACGGTTAGCTCCGAAATCACTTTTTCCCGGGCAGCGTCAAAGCTGAGTTTTCTATTCAGGCGAAGGTTGCGATTCATTTTAGTTGCCAGGTTGGCCTCTTCTGCTCTAGTAACCTCCCTAGTCTGTAAATAACCGCTTTTTGCTACTTTAAGTTCTTCTTCAGTTATCCCGTCTTTAAGCATCTTTGAAATTTCTTCCTTAATAGCCGAATCAAGCTTTCCGACATTGTCGGGGTTATAAATTGCATACATTCCGAAGAAACAGGTGCTGTCAAATGCGTTGTTAGAATTATATGAGCCGACTCCGTAACTTAGTCCATCTTTCTGTCTCACACGTGTTACCAGCCGGGAATTCAGGAACCCGCCACCAAGGATATAGTTCCCTATATCAAGGGCAGGGTAATCCTTTGAATCGTCTCGCACCGGGAGATTCATTCCCACCAGATAATAGGCATTCTTTTTATCTGGCGTGTTTATTTGTTTTTCTGTAAAGGCAATCGGGAAATCGTGTTCTGGAATTCGCACAAATGGTTTTGGAGATTTCCAGTTTTGTAATATTTTGCCCAGTTGCTGGATGGTCGCACTTTTATCACAGTCGCCCACAACCGCCACGGAAGCGCTGTCACCATTGTACAAGTCGGCATAAAGGCTTTTGACATCGCTTAGCCTGACGGCTTTAAACGCTGCTACCTGTTCATCAAAATTTTTGGTATAAAAAACATGTCCCTTCGGATAGGGCTGAACGATACGGGGTAATTCCTTGTTGCTGATAGCGTACGGATCGCTTCTTTGCTGTTCGACCTTTGACAGATTTTCCTGCACCATTTATCAATATTTATTTTGCAATAATTTAAGGAGAAAATTATAGGGAACTCAAATAAATTATGTCTGTAAACTTGAGCACAATAAAAAAGCCGAAGTAATTCGGCTAATAAAAAAATATCTGCAAAATAAAAATATTATTCCTCGTCCTTCTTTCTGGACGATGCCACAGAATCATTCACTGCTCCGCCTCCCCATCTCTCCCTCACATATTGTACAGCCTTCATCTCATTTTGATTTCTGGGCTTTGCCAGCGCAAGAAATTTTGTATAATATTTCCGCGCCTGGTTTTGGTCTTTAAGATGTGTCTCGTATATCGATGCGATATAATACATCATAAAAGGATCCTTGAATAAATAATATGCGGAATCATACTGTTTGATTGCCTTTTTATAATCCCTGACCGCTTCATAATTCTGGCCGCGATCATAGAAATATTTTTCGGCAGTAGGGGAAATAGCGATAGTCAGGCAATTCTGCAGTAATTCATTGCTTTTGGCATACTGCTTCATTTTACCCGCAGCTTTTGATTGATAATAATAAACGTCTTCCGTATTAAAACCCGACTCAATCAGGAATTGGCAAACGCGGTATGAATTGTCATACATTTTTAAATTAAAGTAAGATAGCGCCAATTCCGTGTGTGTGATGCTGGAAGGTTCCTCCATCCTTATCAGTCTTTCTCCCGGAGCAATCGCACCCAGAAAATTTTCTGACTGGTATGCCGATTTCACGGCAAGTTTCAGGAAGGGAATATGTAAGCTGTCTTGTGCCAGTCCCAGCCGGATGATGCTGTCAGCCGTGGCATATCTTTTCTTGAAGATCAGCATTTCTGCGAGGGCCACGCCGTTTTTAGGATCAGTTGGCAACAGTGTGTACGCCTGTTGAAAATAAACAAGTGCGGAATCTCTGTCCTTTGCTCTTCGTAACAGTTCTCCAAGGTTTCTATAATATACTGCTTTGCCGGGTTGAAGGCCGATCAGTCGTCGACTAAAAATCATGGAACTGTCGGGTGCCTTACTGGCGGTAATATCTGCGAGGTAACGAAGCGCCTGGATATTGTTTGAATCAATACCAAGGATCCTTTCATAAATTTTTCCCGAAGCTTTGTAATCGTCAGCCATATAATATCCGTAGCCCAGGTATCCCAAAACTTCGATATTATTCGGGTCTTTTTTTTCTAACGGAGTCAGGTAGAAAATAGCCTCGTCGAATTGCTGATTCTGAAAGAGATCCATTACTTTTCTAATCTCTATATTCCCTGGCTGTGCCTGTGCGAATGTCAGGAAGAAGAAAGAGAAACACAAGCAAAAAATTAATTTTGACATAATAAAAGTTTACATTTAAATATACGCTTTTGTCTGAAAACCTTTTTACGCTACTTACAGAAATAATTCCACGGTACTCCAATCGGAAACGACCCTTTATATATTTAAGGTATCACCTGTTTTTTTTCCTGGATCTTGCATTTATTGTTCGCTAACGCAGCGGCATAGTTATTAGATATATTTTTAAATAAAAACGCTAAACATATGAAATTGAAATTAATCTTCAGTCTGATGTTGACGGCCAGTGTTTTCTCGGCCTGTAAAAAAGAAGAACCGGTACAGGTTGTTCAGGAAGTGTATCCCCTTCCCGGTGATCGGTTTTTCCCCGAGGGCATCGCCTTTAGTCTTAAAACAAACATTTTTTACACGGGAAGCACCACCACCGGTGACATAGAACAGGTAAATGTGGTCACCGGGGAAACCAGTCTCTTTTCTTCCGGAGCAAAGTTTGGAAGAACATTTTGTACCGGCATGAAGATCGATGTCATGGGCCGACTCTGGGTCTGCGGGGGACCAACGGGAATTGTACAGGTTATTGGAAAAGATGGGATGACCATCAAAAGCTGGAACCTGAAGTCCATGTATGGCGCAGGTTTTATTAATGATGCTATCATCTCTGGCAGATACATGTATTTCACAGACAGCCAGCAAAGGAATATTTACCGGGTTGATGTAAGTTCAGAAACTCCGGGCGAGATGGAGATCTGGCTAACGTTTACCGACCAACAGATCGCTTATGTTTCTCCGGGTACGAATGCCAACGGGATTGAGGCTACTCCGGATGGTAAATATCTGATCATCGTTATTTCTACATCAGGAAAGCTTTTCCGCATTTCCATAGCAAATAAGGAAATCAGGGAAATTGTTTTGAATGTTGGCGTTCCATCCGGGGATGGAATTTTACTGGATGGGAACGTGTTGTACGTTTCAAGAAATGCCACAGGTTTTGTATTTCCGGTTCAGCTTACTGCGGATCTCTTGCAGGGCACTGTGGGTACGGGATTTGGAAAGAATCTGTTATTTAATACCACAGTTACCAAAGCCGGTAAATACCTGCTTGTGGTGAATGGGCAGTTGAATAAAAACAATGCAAACAGTACCCCGGTGTTACCGTTTTCTGTTAGCAGGGTTGCGATACCATAAGAGGTTTTGGTAAATCACCTTGAGCGAGGGGATTCTTGGTGCGGAATTTATTTATAGGCAGAGGGCGGTTTATTTGCCGGGCGTTTGCTTTTTTCGCGGAGAGGGCGGACGCAAGGCCCGCCCCTACTATACAATTGGGGTGTTTTGGTGAAGAGGGAACCGTTACACAGCCGCGGTGTTTTGGTGAAGAGGGAACCGTTACACAGCCGCG
>JBDTEB010000037.1:0-2547 GCA_039922795.1 Chitinophagaceae bacterium | reverse complement strand
ATCGCCTAACACAGGCGTAAAGCCCTGAATTTTTTTTGCCTTTGAAAAATCAGCCATTTCCCTGCTTCTTTCTATCCCTGTAACGGAATAGCCTGCCGCGGCAAAATGCTTTGCATGATTCCCTGTGCCTGACCCTAATTCAAGAATACTTGACACTCCTGGACTATACTGACGGATGTGATTTTCTACATAGTTTACTTCTTTCTGATAATTTTTCTCTGCATAAAGAAGGTCGTAATATTGGCTGTAACGCTGAAAGTTTTCCGTCATCGGGTTACCTCGGCTTTCAAAAATTTCTTCTTATTAAATCGTACTTTGTCATCAGTTTCACTATATGGGCCTTGCTTGACTTCTATGATTTCCGCGTCTTCTAAAAACTCAAAGCCATGCCCTGCAGCCGCCAACAAAATCACATCTCCGGTGCTGATCACCCGACTCTCAAGATACTCCTGAGTGTCCTTGTAAAAATCTACCCGAACCCTGCCTTTCCTGACGACAAGCACTTCCTGCGTAAAAAAAACTTTTCGTTCCAGGTGGCGATGTATATGGGGTTCAATGGTGTACCCTTTTGGCCGGTTCATGTACCCCAACTGTTGAGAAAAGTCTTCAGGAGTAAAAAAACTGATTCCCTCTTGTTTAAAACTTGCCCTTATAATTATAGCCATAAGAGTATGCTGGTACACGATGTTTTCTACCATGGGCAATTTCTGGTTTAGATGCTACTATTAAAATGTTTAATGTACTCGGAGCTAAAATTGCACTCCAAATGAAATATATCAGTTGGTAGTACAAAGTATATAGCTAAATCCTTTATGACGCAACCGGAAGCGTGTAGTCTAAAAAATCAGGTTTTAATACCCAATTTTTTACTTTTTCATCACTTCTAAAAGCATCCTGATGAAACTTGTATCCATTTTGATAGCTTGTATGAATGCGCCGGGTTATTTCTTTTATCAACTGCGGACTCATTAAGATTTTCAACTTTCCGGAAACTCTATTTAAAATGCATTTCGCAAAATATGGAAAACCGGATTGAGACGAGGCATCAGTTTCGGGCAAAGAATATAGGTGATTATTCCTCCGTAAATCAGTAAATGACTGACAAACGCCATTATAAAAGCTCCATTTTTCAAAATATTGAATAGTAAGACGGTCATGGGTAATTTGATGTTTAACGGATAGTGCTGAAGCCTGGAAGGCTTTTATTTTATTCATGGAGGCTTTTATTGCAAGCCCCGTTTCTCCGTCACCCTGAAACATCTGCAATTTTGAAGGAACACAGTCGGGATGAAATCCTCTCAAACGTAGCAGGGTCTCCCTCCTGATAGAAAAATTCAAACCGAACACATACAGCGGATCCACCATTCCCTCTTTTATTTGAAGATCGATCAGGCTCAATGGTAAACATACTTTGCCGCCGTACGGGGTATTTTCCCAAAAATGGTCAAGCCAGGCCGGTGGGTTAACTTCATATTCCGGTATAGACGGACCCCCGAAAATCTCTACATGAGGATATTTTTCGGAGAGTTCCGCTATGGATTTGATCCACCTGGGGTTCAGAATAACATCATCATCAAAATAACACAATAACTCGCCTTTTGATTCTTTCAGCCCTCTGTGGCGCCCAGTGAGCTGGCCAGGAACATCATCATAAATATATTGGAAATGTGTAAACCACGGCGAGCTCGTATCGCAAATTCTGGCTGTATCGTCTGACGAGCCATTATCGACGATGATCACCTCAAAATCTATTCCTGGTGGCTCCTGGTTGAAGATACTTTGCAAGGTTCTCTCAAGCAACTTCGCCCTGTTTAATGTGGGTATGATAATACTGATTTGCAATCAGACAGTATCTACAAAGTTTTTCTCCACCTTGTTAAAAACGATCAGCCCCACGAAAAAGAGACAAAGGGAGGCTCCCACGCTGTATAAGAAATTAGTTCCGTCGAAACTACCCGTACCAAGAAATCCGAATCGAAACGTCTCGATAAGTGAGGCGAGCGGGTTCAACGCCAGGATCAGTTTATATTTTTCAGGCACCGCTGACAGCGGATAAATCACAGGTGTTGCGTACATAACGAGTTGAACTCCGAAAGCCACGAGAAATGCCAGATCGCGGTATTTAATGGTCATGGCTGTTACGATAAGTCCAATGCCCAATCCCATCATTGCCATGAGAATGACAATCACCGGAAAAAGCAAAATATAGATATTGGGATGAATACTATTACCCTGAAAGGAGTACCAGGCCAGCATTATCAGAAAAAGCAAAAATTGAACGCTGAACTTTACCAGGTTAGAGATTACAATGCTCAATGGCATAATTAACCGGGGAAAATACACTTTCCCGAAAATGGCCGAATTATCACGAAACACCGTGCTGGTTTTTGTAAGACAGTCAGCAAAATAATTCCAGGCTACAGTTCCGGCAAGATAAAATAACGCTGGCGGCGCACCCTCGGTGCTGATTTTAGCGAGCCTGCTAAAAATTACTGTGAAAATTATAGTCGTGAAAATCGGCTGTATAAAAAACCATAAAGGACCAAA
>JBDTEB010000036.1:0-7368 GCA_039922795.1 Chitinophagaceae bacterium | reverse complement strand
TGCAGAACAACTGTTGCTGATGGTTTCCGGGGTTCGGCTTGGCAGGATGAATGACCGGGCGATCATCGATACTTTGCTGCAATCAGATCTTGCGGGCCTGCCTCAAAGGCCCGCCTGGGTAGACGGAAGCGGACTGAGCAGGTATAATTTGTTCACTCCTTCCGACCTTGTTTACATCCTTAAAAAGATGCATGATGAGTTCGGTTTTGAGAAATTGAAGAAGATCCTTCCCGGCGCGGGCACTGGTACCCTGGCAAATTATTATATCCAGGATAGTGGTTACATATATGCGAAAACGGGAACCCTCACCGGGCAGGTCTGTCTAAGTGGTTTCCTTGTGTCAAAGAAAAACAAGTTGCTCATATTCTCAGTGCTTGTGAATAACCACCAGGGTAGTGCTGTGGCGGTAAGGACCGAGGTTTCGCGGTTTTTGCATGAGGTGCGGGAGCGGAACTAGAGATGGGGGATATTGGTTCATCGTAGGTATCCTTCATCTTTTGTTAGGTTTTGAAGGCTTTTAATTTTTTTTTTACCCCCCTCCGCGCCGTCTTCCCCCAAAAGGCTCCTCTACTTCCGGAACAGTCGCTCCAGATAATCCTTCTTAAAATCAATAAACGTCGGCTGCCCATCAGGCGTCACATTCGGTATTGAACATTCGAAAAGGTCTTCTACCAGCTGTTTCATTTCTTTTCTATCAAGAGATTTGCCGGGTTTTATAGCATGCTGACAGGCTATTGAACGCAACAACTTTTCGCGTTGGGAGAATTTTAATTCATTGCTGAAGTGTTTATATTGTTCCAGTAGTTTCTCGATTGCCATCTTCTCATTGCCAACGGCAATGTCTGCAGGAGTTCCCTGGATGATATACGCATTTGTGCCAAACGGTTCCAGCTGGTAGCCGAAACGGTTAAGATCTTCCAGGATCTCTCCGAAAATCGCTGCATCCTGGGGAGAGAACTGCACCGTGGCTGGGAATAGACTTTGTTGCGAAGCCATGGCCTGGCCACGTATCACATTTGAAAATCTTTCGTAAAGTATTCTTTCATGCGCTGCCTGCTGGTGAATAAGCAGATAACCGCCGCCAGCAGGGGTAACAATATAGGTATTCGCCAGCTGAAGCAGCGCATTGCTGTCAGGCTGCGTGCGCGTGGAAGCAAGCAGGGAAACAAATGGCGTTGCAGGTGATAGAGGCAGTTCATTGGCGGGGGAAACCGCGCCTTCCTGCGAAGTGGAAGCAGATGCCGGAGCCTCGTAAAAATCTTTCCAGTGTTTCAGCTCGGCCTTACCGCTTTCGATCACATGCGCCTGGTGTTTACGGGTAAAAGTCTGAAACAGGCTGGTGGAGGCAGCGGCATCCTGTTTTTCGGGAGTAAAAGGTGCGTTCAGCGCTTCGAGTCCCTGGATGCCGGCATCAAGTTCAAAATCCATAGCAGGTGTAATGCTGAAGGTGGCCAGCGCATGTTTAACTGCTGCCTGCACAAAAGCATACACGATCTTCTCATCCTCAAACTTGATCTCCTGTTTGGTAGGATGCACGTTTACGTCAATCTGGGTAGGATCGAGTTCTATAACGAGCACGTAAAGCGGAAAGCTCTCCGATCCAATCATTTGCTGATAAGCACTCATTACTGCGTGATTGAGATATGCACTTTTTATGAAGCGGTTGTTCACAAAAAAGTACTGGTCACCACGCGTTTTTTTTGCGGTCTCCGGCTTGCCGACAAATCCGTGAATATTGAGATAATCTGTTTTTTCCTGAACGGTAACCAGTTTTGAGCTGTACTGGTTTCCAAGAAGTTGAACGATTCTCTGTTTTAGCGAGCCTTTTTCGAGGTGAAAAACATCCTGACCACCACTGGTCATGGAAAAAAATATGGCAGGATAGGCAAGAGAAACACGAATAAATTCATCGATAATGTGCCTGAGCTCGGCAGAGTTGCTTTTAAGAAAGTTTCTTCTGGCAGGCACGTTGAAGAACAGGTTTTTCATGGCAATGCTGGTACCCGCGTTGCAGGCACAGACTTCCTGTTTTATCACCTCACTGTTCTCAATTTCGATATGGGTGCCCGATTCATCGCTCTCCCGTCTGGTTTTGAGCTCCACCTGTGATACCGCAGCGATAGAAGCGAGTGCCTCCCCACGAAAACCCATGGTCCTGATGTGAAAAAGATCTTCTATACGCTTGATCTTTGATGTGGCATGGCGCTCGAAACTCATCCGCGCATCCATATCACTCATGCCCTTGCCATTGTCCACTACCTGGATCAGCGCCTTGCCGGCATCCTGAACAATCAGTCTTATCTCGGTGGCTCCGGCGTCAACCGCATTTTCCAGCAATTCCTTTACCGCACTCGCTGGCCGCTGGATCACTTCTCCCGCGGCGATCTGGTTAGCGATGTTATCCGGTAAAAGCTGGATGATGTCAGGCAAATAGTTGATTTTGCTGCGAAATTAAAGATTCTGCATTACCTGATTTGAAGATTTCAGCGGAAATCACGGTAAACTATTTCCCTAGACAGGTGGGAATGAAGTGGCGCCCCAGACAGTAAGGATCAGTGTCATGAAAACAACCCATGCTTCTGTTGGGAACTTATTGATCCTTTTGTACTTAATTTGTGGCTTAACTATAAGGCTCATCCATGATCAAGAAACTGTTTTTAATCTTACCCTTTGTTGTTTTGGTTGTCTCCTCATCGGCCCAGGATATTCAGAACAGGCAGCATTGGGTTGACAGTGTTTTCAGTTCGCTCAGCGAAGATCAAAGGCTCGCGCAACTCATGGTTGTACGACTCTCAACAAGACAGGGAACCGGTGTCGCATGGTACGACAAAGAAGTCAGCGAACTTATTCGTCAATATAATATTGGCTCAGTCTGCCTGTTCCAGGGAAATCCTGATAAACAGGCACGCGTGATCAACAGCCTGCAGTCCATCGCCAAAACCCCGCTGATGATCTGTGTCGATGCAGAATACGGAGTAGGAATGCGATTTGACAGTGTCGCCAACTTCCCTTTTCAACTGACCATGGGTGCTATGAACGATGCAGCCATCGTTCACCAGGTAGGTGTTGCTATGGGCGAGCAATGCAAGCGCATAGGCATTCACGTTAATTACGCACCGGTAGTCGACATCAACAATAACCCGGATAACCCCGTCATCAACTTCCGTTCCTTCGGCGAAGACAAATATAAAGTCGGACTCTTCGGAGTTCAGATCATGAAGGGCATGCAGGACCAGGGTGTAATGGCATGCGCCAAACATTTTCCGGGTCATGGTGACGTGTCAGTGGATTCACACCTGGATCTCCCCGTCATCAATAAAAATTTGGCCTCGCTTGACACCCTGGAACTTTATCCATTCAAGGAAATGTTCAAGGCGGGCGTTGGATCGGTAATGATCGCCCACCTTTACATTCCTGCCATTGACCCCTCCCCAAACCGCGCCACATCGCTGTCTTACCAGAATGTAACCAAACTTTTAAAAGATAAACTGGGCTACCAGGGTCTTACCTTCACCGATGCTTTGGAAATGCAGGGGGTAAAAAAATTCTTTCCTAACGGGGATGCCTCAGTGGAGTCTCTGATCGCAGGAAATGATATGCTCTGTCTGCCAGGAGATGTTGCGACCAGTATTGCGAAGATCAAGGCAGCCATAAAAAGCAAACGCCTCACCTGGGATGATATTAATCTGAAAGTTAAGAAAGTACTTCAGGCAAAGTATGATTATGTGCTTCCGAATGCGGGCATTATCAACACAAGCAATCTTACGGCCGACCTGAACTCTGCCATTCCTGCGCTTAGAAGGAAGGTGGCTGAAAATGCGATCACCTTGTTAAGGAATGATGATCCGCTGGTTTACCCTTTACCAGTAAGTCAGAACAATAGACTGGCTTATGTGGGCATCGGGATCAGTGAGGACAATGCCATCGCAAAGCGAATGAAATCCGAGTATAATGCTGATGTTTACTTGTTTGATTACAAAAGCGATGCTTCCAGAATACCGTCAATGATGGCGCAACTGAAATCCAGGTATGATGCAGTGATCGTTGGGGTTCATAATTACGCCAGGTATCCGGCGAACAATTTTGGTATTTCGGCTGCTGCACTTTCCTTTCTTAATTCCATCCAGAAGGAAACCCATAGTCTGTCGTTCTTTTTTGGCAATCCGTATGCTATTAAAAATTCCTGCGCAGGAAAAAATATCGTCGCCTGCTACGAAGATGACGAGATCTTTCAGAATGCTGCGGTGGATGTACTCCAGGGTTCATTGAAACCGATCGGGCGCTTACCCGTATCCGTTTGCAAAGAATTTACATTCGGCGCGGGTATCGTGGGTAATTATTCCCTGCCTTCGGCCACAACTGACCTCAGTACTAAACTGGCGGAATCGCACACCATCGATTCTATTGCCAATGATGCCATCGCGAAACATGCAACTCCGGGCTGCGTGGTGCTTGTTGCCAAAGAGGGTAAGGTCGTCTTTCGCAAGGCCTATGGTTACTCCACTTACGACAGTACCGAAGCCGTAACTGTATCAAGTTTATATGACATGGCTTCCTGCACGAAAATATTTGCCACCACTGTTGCTGTGATGAAATTAATTGACGAAGGCAAATTGGATATCGAGAAAACCCTGGGAGATTACCTGCCATGGGTGAGAGGTACCAACAAGGAGCGGCTGGTATTGAAAGAAGTTCTTTTACACCAGGCCGGTTTAAAATCTTTCATCCCTTTTTACGCAGAAACAATTGACAAAACGAAAGGTGGCCTTCCACTTTATACCATTTATTCGGAAAAGCCTGTGCACAGCCATTCTATCCGCGTGGCGGAAAACATGTACATGCGGAACGACTGGGTGGACACCATTTATTCGAGGATCCTCAAAAGTGCTTTGGGTCCCTTGGGAAAATATGTATATAGCGACAATGATTTTATCTTGCTTGGGAAGATTGTGGAGACGATCACTGGTCGCACCTTGGATAATTATGTTAAAGACGAATTTTACGAGAAGTTGAAAATGACTTCTACCGGTTTCAAACCCAGGGACCGCTTCGTGTTAAGCGAGATCGAGCCTACCGAAGAGGAGATTTTTTTTAGAAGCCAGTTGCTGCGTGGTGACGTGCATGATCCTGGTGCAGCGATGTTTGGTGGTGTCGCGGGCCATGCAGGACTTTTCAGTAATGTAAACGACCTGGCAATTATGGCGCAAATGCTCCTTAACGGAGGAAACTATATGGGCCAGTCGTATATTAAAAAGGCAACAATCGATGAGTTCACCGCTTATCAGAGTGATATCAGCCGCAGAGGTTTTGGATTTGACAAGCCGGAAAGGGACAATGCCACGCGCAAGGCGCCATATCCCTGTCTTTCTGCGTCGCCCCTGACTTTTGGCCATACCGGATTCACAGGCACTTGCATCTGGATGGATCCAAAATATGACCTGGTGTATATTTTCCTGAGTAACCGGGTTTACCCCTACGGCGGAAACAATAATAAATTGTCGTCATTGAACGTCCGAACCAACATCCAGGAAGCGATTTACCAGGCTATGGGTGTGCAGACCATAAGCACCGCAAAGCGGGGATTTTAACAATCTTTGCATAGCTGCAGGCAGGTTTTGGCACCCATTTATATATCTTTGCACCGTCAGGAACAGCCCTGTGACCACACGAATAAACACATTATTATGCCCGGATACGAAATGTTTGGAGACGAGGAACGCAAAGAGGTGAATGACGTAATGGAGACAGGTATCCTGATGAGATATGGATTTGATGGGTTAAGACAAGGTAACTGGAAGGCAAAAGAACTTGAAACAGCTATCACCGAGACCTTCGGATGCAAATATGCCCAGCTGGTTTCAAGCGGTACGGCGGCCCTGACCACTGCCCTGGCGGCACTCGGAGTAGGTGCTGGAGACGAGGTCATCATTCCTTCTTTCACCTTCGTGGCAAGTTTTGAAGCAGTGATTTCTGTTGGCGCAATTCCTGTGCTGGTAGATATTGACGAAAGCCTCACCCTGAATCCAGAAGCGGTCCGCGCAGCCATCTCTTCCGCAACAAAATGTATAATGCCGGTGCATATGTGTGGCAGCATGGCTGATATGGATGCGCTGGTTTCTATCTGCAAAGAATATAATCTTGTTCTAATTGAAGATGCCTGCCAGAGTATTGGCGGCACCTACCATGGTAAAAAGTTGGGCACTATCGGTGACGCGGGAACGCTTTCATTCGATTTTGTGAAAACAATCACCTGTGGAGAAGGCGGTGTGGTAATGACGAATAATAAAGACGTTTACATAAAATCTGATGCGTACTCCGATCACGGGCATGACCATGCCGGTGTTGACCGTGGCGCAGATCTCCATCCTTTTCTTGGCTACAATTTCAGAATTTCAGAACTACATGCCGCAGTTGGACTTGCACAGATAAGAAAGCTTGATAAATTCCTGAGCATTCAAAGAAACAATCACAGCAAATTAAAAGCACATCTGGATGAATTTCCGGAAATAAGTTTCCGCCAGATCCATGATACCGCTGGAGACAGTCGTACTTTTTTAAGCTGGTTTCTTCCGACAGAAGAACTGGCGCGGGATGTGATGGCTGAATTCAAGACAAAAGGTATCAACGCTGGAAACTTCTACTGGTACCAGAATAACTGGCACTATATCAGTAAATGGGACCATCTGAAAACCGCAAATTCTCTCAACGGATTGGGAGATCACCTTACCAAATCTCTAAAGACATACGCTCAGAAAAGTTTCCCGGTCAGTGATGCCATTATGGGGCGATGTATTTCAACCCTCATAAATCTTTCGTGGACTGAAGCACAGATTGAAGAGAAAGGAAAAAAGATGGCTGAGGCTATTCATGCCGTACTTGAAAAAAATTCGATCTCCGCTTAGCCGAAAATTCCCGGATACTCATTTTCCTTCCATTTTATTTACATAGTCAAGCGACCCCAGGCGAAACCTGAGAGGAACACCGGTAATTTTTTGAACGATCAGTTCCTTCTGGCAGAAAAATCCGAAATGCGTGGTATAATAATCAGCGGGTAAACTACTGGCATTTGTCGGCATAAGCGATGGGTTCTGTTTTAAATTAGGGGGTTTTGGATGCTGCAGGTTTTCGACCAGAGGAAGCCTGGACAGGCCTTTCATAAATGCTTCCGAACTCACATGTTTCTGACCGTATGCGGAGCCGCTTATTATTGAAGACAGCACAACAATAATTTTAATTACTCGTTTCATTTACTCTTCGCCATTTTGTATGTAATTTACGGCTTGATTTTTGTGGAAAGGCAAAATTTTTTTTCTAACATCGATTTTCGTGAAAATTTCTGATTATTAAATGTCACTAAGCCAAAGTCTA
>JBDTEB010000035.1:0-4776 GCA_039922795.1 Chitinophagaceae bacterium | reverse complement strand
ATAGAAGACAATGGCACCTATTATATTTATGCGACAAGCGATATGCCCAATTGGAATGACATTACGAAATTGGCAGTATGGTCATCCAAAGATTTTGTGACCTGGAAATGCGACTACCTGAACTGGCCAACAAAAGAGGCTTGCAAAAGTACCACTGGTACCCCTTCAGGTGTGTGGGCTCCCAGTGTGGTTAAATCCCCCAACGGAAGGTTTTACATGTACGTTACCGTAGGTCAGGAAATCTGGGTAGGCGTTGCTGACAAATTGCAGGGTCCCTGGAAAAATGCGCTTCCGGGGAATCAACCTTTGGTTCGTCACAAAGAATATTTTTACGTGGAGACTATCGATGCGGAATGTTTTATCGACGACGATGGACAGGCTTATTTGTACTGGGGATCCTGCAACAGTGGCTTTGATATCGAAGGCAGATGCATGGGTGTAAAATTAAACGCAGATATGATTTCTTTTGAAGGACAACCGAAAGACGTTACACCGCCGCACTATTTTGAAGCACCTTTCATGTTTAAGAAAAACGGCCTCTATTATTTTTCTTACTCATGGGGAAAGACCTGGGATCAAACCTACCAGGTACGGTATTCTACCGGCCCCACTCCTTTTGGCCCATGGACAGAAGGGATGATGAAGCCTATTCTCGGCACAGATGAAAAGGATGATAATATAAAATCGACCGGGCACCATACAATACTCAAAGCAAAAGATAAATACTATATTATTTATCATCGTTTCAATACGCTGGATCGGTATCCGATTTCTCAAAAACTACGCCAGGTAGCGGCAGATGAACTGAAATTTAATTCAGATGGTTCCATCAAAAGAGTAGTAACCACCAATAAAGGCATTGAAGACCTGAAAGCTAAAACTACCAGGAAAAACCTGGCATTTAATTGCACGATTACCAGTTCCAGTAACCTGGATTCGGTAGTGACAACAGCCAAAAATGCCGTAGATGAAAACAATGCCACACCCTGGATTGGTAGTAATTACACTCAGGAGTGGATCATGCTTGACCTGGGAACGGTAAAAACATTTACCGAAATTCAGATATTTCCCGAGTTTCCGATAAAAGCATATCAATACAAGATTGACGTTTCAGAAGACAATAAAAACTGGAAATTGGCTGACGACCAATGGGAAAATAATAGCATCGGATCACCAGCAATTACTCAATCCAAATTTGCGGTGAGATATATCCGCATCACCATGCGGAATGAAAAAAATAATGTGAGGCCCGGTATCTGGGAAATAAAAGTATTCTAGGTTCTTGCAGAACAGGTAACACCATCAGGCACATTGCAAAAAAAAATTAATTATGTTCAGAACAAATCAACCCATTTACAAAAAAGTGCAGACAGGTCTTTTGCCATTAATAATTGTTTTATTTTTTTTGGCCATTTTCAGTTCTTGTAAAGTTCAGCAGGGGTTTGTAAAAGTCAAAGACACCAACTTCGTCTTAAACAAGAAAACATACAATTTTGTGGGAACAAATCTTTGGTATGGTGCCTATTTGGGTGCAGATGCCGAATATGGCAACCGAAAGCGACTCTTGCGGGAGCTTGATCAATTACAGAAATCAGGAATCAATAATCTGCGAGTGGTGGCGGCTTCCGAAGAATCAGATTTTGGATTACCGTTGAGCCCACCTTTTCAATATAAAAATGGAGCGTACAATGAGAAGCTTCTTCAGGGGCTCGATTTTTTGTTGGCGGAAATGGGAAACAGGAATCTGCATGCTGTTTTGATTATGAATAATTATTGGGACTGGTCAGGCGGCATGAGCGAATATGTGTCCTGGGCAACAGGCGAACACGTCTTCGATCCGTCCGTAAACAAAAATCAAACATGGGATCAGTTTATGAATTTTTCAGCCCGTTTTTATAAGACTGAAGAAGCTCAAAAACGGTATCGTAATTACATCAACACCCTGGTGAACCGCAAAAATGTGTACACGAATAAGCTTTACAAAAACGATCTGGCCATTATGGCCTGGGAGCTTGCCAACGAACCGCGACCTTCACAAGAAGGAGATGCGTCGCAAAGCGTGAAAGACTTCTCCAAATGGGTAGATCAAACGGCTGCCTATATACATTCCGTTGACCCCAATCATCTGGTAACAACCGGCAGCGAAGGCAGTAAAGGAACGTTGAATAAGTTGGAATATGCAAAACAGGTTCATCAAAGCAGGTATATAGATTATATCACCTTTCATCTATGGCCAAAAAACTGGGGGTGGTATAAGGCCGATAAACCTGAAACGATGGCAGTCACCAAAGAAAATACAAAGCAATATATTGCAGAGCATATGGAGATCGCAAAACAGCTTGATAAACCGATTGTTTTGGAAGAAATCGGTTTTGTACGCGATGGAGAAACCTTCTCGCCCGACAGCCCTGTAACCGCAAGAAACGAGTTTTTCGATTTTGTATTAAAACTGCTGCACAATTCCATAAAAGAAGGTAATTCCTTTGCGGGATTGAATTTCTGGGGATGGGGAGGCGAGGGCCGTGCCCAACAAAAAGATTATATGTGGAAACGGGGTGATATAACTTATGTAGCTGATCCTTACAGTGAACAGCAAGGCTTAAACTCTGTGTATGACTCCGACAAGAGTACCCTGGATATTCTATCCAGGTATGCCAAAGATTTGGGAAACCAGTCATCCAAAAAAGAAAAGGGCAAATGATTATTAGAATCAATAAGGAAAATAAAATGCATCCTATAAAGTCTTGCGTACTTTGTTGTCTTTGTACGGTCATTTTTTTGTTCCATTTTTCCAATAAAAATTACGGGCAAAATAGTTACAACAAGAAAACGTTCAGCATCGTTGACTATGGAGCAGTACCTGATGGAAAAACGTTAAATACCAAAGCGATACAGACAGCCGTCGATGCTGCGAGCAAGTACAAAGGTGGAAGGGTTATTTTTCCCAGGGGACGTTTTTTAACCGGGAGCGTTGAACTGAAAAGCGACATGGAACTTTATTTGGAAGAGGGCTCCGTTCTCTTGGGCAGTACGCACCCTGATGACTATAAACCCATGAACACTGACGGTCGTCCGGTTTCTCCAAAAAAAGATGATAATTCTCAACTTGCGCTGTTATTGGCGCATAAGGCAAACAATATACTGTTATCGGGTAAGGGTATTATAGATGGCCAGGGCAGAGCCTTGGCACTGAACATTGATAGTTTGCATCATGCAGGTGTTCGCGTTGATCCCAACTACAGCAAAAAAAACATGCGGCCAAGTGAAACTGTGCGGCCCAAGTTGTTTCGGTTTTCCGAATGCAAACAGGTAAACGTCTCTGGCCTGACAATAAAGAACGGTGCCTGCTGGGGATTGTCGTTTGAGTTGTGTACAAATTTAACCATCGATAATATTGCGCTCACTAACCGTGCTTACTGGAACAATGACGGCATGGATATTACGGATTGTCGCAACGTAAGAATAACCAATTGTGACGTTAATGCTGCTGATGATGGCATTTGTTTAAAATCATACTACCCTGGTTATAGCAACGATGGTGTTTATATTGCCAATTGTACAATACGGTCAAGCGCAAGTGCCATTAAATTTGGCACAGCCTCTTACGGCGGGTTTAAAAATGTAACCATTGAAAACATCAAAATATTTGACACGTTCCGTTCAGCCATAGCCCTGGAGACCGTAGATGGTGGAACAATAGAAAATATAAACATACACAACATCAATGCGGTGAATACGGGTAATGCGATATTTATTCGTCTGGGACACAGAGATGGTGAAAAGCCGGGCATAGTTAGGAACATACATATCAAAGGCGTTAAAGTGCAGGTTCCCTTCGATCGGCCCGACATTAATTACGACATGCGTGGGCCTGAAGTAGATTTCTTTCACAATCCATTTGCCTCTTCCATAGTTGGCATACCGGGTCACATTGTTGAAGACCTGGTTCTGGAAAACATAGAGATATCATATCCTGGAAGGGCATCAAAAGGCATGGCATATGTTCCATTGAGCAGGTTGGACCAGGTGCCGGAGAACGAAAAATCTTATCCCGAGTTCAGTATGTTCGGGGAACTGCCTGCATGGGGGTTCTATATACGTCATGTCAGCGGATTAACTTTTAAGAATATTAAATTAACGCTCGCCAACGAGGATTTCCGTCCGGCATTTGTTTTTGACGATGTTACAGATTTAAAGATGAAACAAATAAAACTCCCTGATCCCGGAAAGAAACAAATCATTCTTTACAAAACAAATAATGTGGAAGTTGATAACAACGTGAAGTCGGGCGTCTCGAATCTTTAAGGGTTTAGCCGCTCAAAATCCTGTTGAGTCGATCGATCTCGTTCAGGGCGGCATCCTCAGCTTTTGTTGCCTGCTGACTATTGAATGCCTCTATCTTCATTTCCAGCGAGGTTCCCGGTACATTTTCATAGTTCGAAATGAATATGCTTTCAGACTCTTCCAGTAAGGGCCTGGGCCTACATACTATTGTGAACAAGACGACGCACAGTAAGCATTGTTTATACCAGCCCTTAATGGTTCGCCGACGAGGATCGAGATGGCAAGAATTGCGGTAAAATGATGAACATTTTGACCGGTAGTGTGTTGGTTCGGGTTAGACTACGATAAACAATACCGTTACTTCTTATTTCAACTATGACCTTCATCTTCATAAAAATCCAATTCGTCAAACGTTTATGTATAAAATGATCAAAAGCCTGGTAACGCTACTGGTGCTGCCCAGCCTCGTTTTCTCACAGGTGAGGTACACGG
>JBDTEB010000034.1:0-4168 GCA_039922795.1 Chitinophagaceae bacterium | reverse complement strand
CAGGCGGCAACCAGTTGTCTTCAACAACTACGAAAGTTTCAAAGAAACTCCAGGTTTTCCTGGCAAGTTTTTGAAGAAAGATATTCTGCTCACCGGTAAGAGTGGCCACCAGTTTTTCCAACGGTTTACTTGCATACCAGGTAATAAACGGGGCTATAAACCACAGCAACAACAGCGGAGCGGCTATATAAAGCTTTTGAGGGGAGTAAATGGCTAAAAATGAAATCAGAACCACCGTCAGCACTGGTTCGATCCACATTAGTGAATAGGAAATTCGCAAACTGGACTGGTTGGCATGCACTACATGAGAACTTGGGTTCCATTCAAGCAAATGTTTTCTTGAAATGATCATTCTCCACAACGTGCGCACTATGGCCCTCAGGTTTGCAAATGCTTCATAGGGCAGACAAATAAGCGTGAACAATGTTTTTATAGTAATGTCCCTGACATTCCGTACAGAATTTACGAGATGATTTATTAACACAACATCTTTAGGCTTTCTCAGGGTGTCCCAAAGTGCGGCAATAAAGATTGGGAATACAATGAGTCCGGAAACTACCACGGTCCAGAACAAAGCACCCGAAAGAACCAGCCATCCCAGTAACAACAATACGGTGAGTGCAATGGGCACAAGGCTGCGCCGCATGTTGTCAAA
The DNA here is from genome assembly GCA_039922795.1 of Chitinophagaceae bacterium. Lineage (GTDB taxonomy): Bacteria > Bacteroidota > Bacteroidia > Chitinophagales > Chitinophagaceae > JADCRZ01. The sequence continues at coordinate 3,513 of JBDTEB010000034.1, read as the reverse complement.
TATTTTCCACCGGGATAAAAGAGAAATAGTGTTTCTGTACAAATGATTTTCCGGATTTTTTACCCATGGCAGAATCCAGGCAAAAATCTGCCAGTCACCTCGTATCCAGCGCAACCGCATTTTCATATCTGCATTGTAGGTTGTCGGATATTTCTCAAACAGTTGAACATCGCTTAACAACCCTGAGCGGATATAACATCCTTCTAAAAGATCATGACTGAGAATACTGTTTTCTAAAAATTTATTATCCAGCACCTGTTGAAATATCTCAACATCATAAATCCCTTTTCCAATATAAGAACCCTCGCCGAACAGATCCTGGTAAACATCAGACGACGCCCGGGTGTATGGGTCGATGCCCGGTTCATTGCCATGCATCCGGGTATACCTGGAACCGGTTACGTCTGGCAAGCTAACAGTTATCCTTGGTTGCAATATTCCATAGCCTTTTGTTACCCGCTTCTTTTTTTCATCATACCACGGACGGTTCAACGGATGTTCCATGGTGGCGATTAATTTCCAGGCGGTACCAAGCGGTAATTGCGTGTCTGCATCTAATGTAATTACATATTTTATTTTAGGAAAAACAGATTGATTACCTACAATCAATGAAAAATGTTCCTTGGAATTCTCTCGTAATAAGGCATTTAAATCTGAAAGCTTACCGCGTTTTCTTTCGTAGCCCATCCAAACATTTTCCCGCTTGTTCCATTTTCGTGGTCGATGAAAAAGAAAAAACAGCTCATTGTCTTCTCTTTGATATTTTCTGTTCAGTGCTTCGATGCCACTCTTTGCAGCATCTAAAAGCACCTGATCCATAGGAAGCGTTTCATGGAAAGCATCTGTAAAATCTGTTAGTAAACCGAAATGCAAATGTTCGTTTCTGTTTGCCAGGAACCTTACTTCCAATGCGTCGGTCAAATCTTCGATCTCAGAAACAGTAGTAAGCATTGCCGGAATGATAACCATTGTACTGGCTGATTGAGGTATGCTTGCCGAGTAATCCATTCTCGGCAGAAGATTTGGCTTTACCAAAAGCGTGGCCAGGAAATTAACAATGGAAATGGCGAGCTGACTTGCACACAACAAAGCCAGTACACTGATTATCCCGAGCAGCCAGTCATTTTTTGTTTCTGTATATACCTTATAAATAATGGTGAACCCTAAACAGGTAGATATTAATATGATAGAAAAAAGATAAATAAAAAGAGCATTTTTTTTGATGCCATTTTCCATCTTTCGGAAACTACTCTCCTGTACTTTTGCGGCTTTCCTCGTTTGGGCCGTTCCCGGTCCGATCAGGTAATAGCCAACGTGGGCAGTACTTTTATCAGCCCCCGCTGCCGGTGTATGCTGATGCATTAATTCTATGGCAATACGGGCAACTTCTTCCTCAGTCTTTTTACTTTTAGTTGCAATAAGTTCCACTACATGACGGTAACGGTCACGGGTAGCAAAGTTCATTAGTCCATAAGTTCCATCAGTATCCTGCAGCAATATTTCTTCAACAATGCTGTGTGACTCAACAAAGGCCCGCCAATCTATGGCTCCCAGTAACCGGAGACTTGCGATACTATTGCTGATGGAAACCTGGTCGGCTGCCTGTTTTTGATTTTCAGCATTTACCAGTTCGGAACCTGTTAACCCCGTTCCGGATAATTGCTGCTCCAGCCAGTTAAGCACCAATGCCAGGTCAGGTCCCTTTCCCAGTAACTGGCGAATTACTTCAGATACAAATGGGCCCAGAATCGGAGGATTGGACCTTGCCATATCAGCTATGACCAGGATTAATTCTTTAGGACTTTTTTCAGCGGTATCAATCATCTTTTCCGCCCAATAATTAGCAAGGTTCCTGTCTACTTTATCAATGGCAATACGGGAAGATACCCGGCGGATATTTTCAATCAGCGCAAGGCGAAGCATGATAGGAATAGACCACAATTCACCCAATTTTAATTGGGTAATCGTCTGGTATGCTTTAACGAAACGGCTAAGGCTTTCAATATCTATTCTTCCATCACTGTGTGAAATGATCTGAAGAACAATATCATAACTGCGTGTAATACCCGTAGAGACTCCATTTTGAACCTGGGGTAAATTTTTACTGTAATGTTTAGGCAGATGCGTTTTAGCTATCCGGATATGTTCTTCTATAAGATAGAAATTATCTATCAGCCATTCTCCGGCCGGCGTAATCTGGTAGTTTTTTTTTATCGAGTCGGTGAGCAGTTTGCGCACTTCCTGTAAAGTGTCTTCATTGTCAGCAAGGCGTTTTAGTAAATGATCTTTTGCGGGATCCGTATTTACTTTATGCGTGGTAGCCAGTGTTTTACCGAAATGCTCCATTTGATCAGAACTAAACAGCTCCTCTCTCAGTGGTTCTTCATTCAGGTAGTTGAGACTGGTATCACTTGCCTGGAAAAAGGTTCTCATATTGGATATGAGCTCATGTGCTACCGGAAGTAGTTTTAATTTCATAGGTTCGTTTAATTCATCTGTAATTCAGAGCGCCCTTTCATCAGTCTGACTGTGCAGACATTTCTAGGCTTCGACAATCATTTTACCAATATTTGAACCTTTAAATAACCCAAGCAAGGCAGTTGGCAATTGATCAAAGCCATGCACGACTGTTTGGTCGAACTTGATTTTTCCTTCTTTCAGCCATGCCGCAAGCTTGCTGATCCCTTCAGGAAATCTGCTTTGATAGTTACTGACGATAAACCCCTGCATCAAGACACTTCTTGTAAGCAACATAGGCTGCAATCTTGGCCCAACAGGCACTTCAGCACTGTTGTACAATGAAATCTGTCCGCATAATGGAATGCGTGCATGGAAGTTGATGTTCTGTATAACGGCATCTGATATTTCGCCGCCCACATTGTCAAAATAAATGTCAACCCTTTTGGGACATGCGGTTGCGATGGCCTTACCAAGATCGTTAACCGTCTTGTAATTGATGGCCTCATCAAAGCCAAATTTCTCTTTCAGCAGCCTGGTTTTTTCATCAGTACCAGCTATGCCCACCACACGACATCCATGTATTTTGGCTATCTGGCCAACCACAAGGCCCACCGCCCCGGCAGCGCCCGACACCACTACCGTATCACCGGCTTTTGGTTTTCCAATGTCCATCAAACCAAAATATGCAGTTAAGCCGGTCATACCAAGCACGTCAAGATGATACGCTACCGGTGCAGCAGTTGCATCAATTTTTGACAATCCTTTTCCCGCCGCAACTGTTTGAACACGCCAGGGCAATCCACCTGAAACGATATCACCCTCTTTAAAATCATTTGATTTGCTCTGTAATACTTTTGCAATTATTGTCCCGGAAATCGGTTGATCTATCTCAAAAGGAGGCACATAAGATTTTGCATCATTCATTCTCCCACGCATGTACGGATCTACCGAATAGTATAACCCATCCAGCAGTACTTCACCTTCCTTCAATTCTGGCAGGTTGATGTCTTCAAATCGGAAGTTGTCGGGTGTAGGTATCCCTTTTGGTCTTGA
>JBDTEB010000033.1:0-6357 GCA_039922795.1 Chitinophagaceae bacterium | reverse complement strand
CTTTGCTATCCGCTATCCCTGGGTTCAGTTGTACACGCCCGTAAATGAAATGTATATTTGCGCGCAATTTTCTGCCCTTTTCGGCTGGTGGAATGAGCAACTATCAACCAACCAGGCCTTTGTTACGGCCCTGAAGCATATTGTTAAAGCGAATGTGCTGGCCATGCAGGCCATCCTGAAAATCAGGCCCGATGCGATCTTTATTCAAAGCGAATCGTCTGAATATTTTCACGCGGATCAACCCGCTGCTATTAAGCCGGCTGAATTAATGAATGCCCGGAGGTTCCTGTCTCTTGATCTCAATTATGGCAGGAGGGTAGATTCAGAGATGTACGAATATCTGATGGATAACGGGATGACAAGAGCAGAATACCATTTCTTCCTGAATCACAACCTGAAGCACCATTGTATCATGGGCAACGATTATTATGTTACCAATGAACATCGCGTATCACCGGATGGCTCAAGCTGCGGTTCTGGGGAAATTTTTGGTTATCATGTCATCACTTCTCAATACTACAAACGATATGGGTTACCGGTAATGCATACAGAAACCAATTTGTACCAGGGCCCCAATGGTGACGAAGCGGTAAACTGGCTCAGGAAAGAATGGGCCAACGTGCTGAGAGTACGAAACGATGGTATGCCTATCGTGGGCTTTACCTGGTATTCTCTGACAGACCAGATGGATTGGGATACCGCACTTCGTGAAAGCAACAACCATGTGAATCCCATGGGCCTGTATGACCTGAACAGAAATATCCGTCCCGTTGGCACGGCATATAAAGAGATAATTTCCAACTGGAGCGACGTATTGCCAACACAAAGCATTTGTTTGACCGTACCTATTGTGATGCCGAGTGAACATAAAGAGGAATGGGCCAAACGAAACATGCGCGAAGCAGAGAAAATGAAAAACAGCATTAATGATGCACAAGCCTGAAAAATTATGATTATGCGATATACAAATGTGACAGCTATTGTTACCGGTGGAGCCAGCGGTATCGGTTTGGCTATTGCCAAAAGACTTGGATCGGAAGGCGCCAATGTAGTGATAGCCGATTTAAATAAAGAGAAACTAGAGCAGGCTGTAGATGCGGTTAAAGCGGCAGGTGCGGCGGGGGCATTGCCGGTTGTATGCGACGTGTCTGACGAAGCTCAGGTGGTATCCTGCGTGAAAGCAGCGATTGACAAGTTTGGCAGCCTCCAGGTGGTAGTGAATAATGCTGGTCTTATGTCGTTTAAAGCATTGGAGCAACAAACTGAAGATGATTGGTTAAGAATTTTAAAAGTGGATTTACTGGGTGCATTTTTCTTTATTAAACACGCTTTTCTAAACATGAAACCAGGCGGAGCTATCGTTAATATTGCCAGTATCCATGCTGTTGAAACAGAGCCGCTCGTAGCTCCTTATGCTGCGTCCAAAGCAGCCCTGCTTTCACTCACGCGATCAGCTGCACTGGAAGGCAAGCCCAAGGGTATTCGTACCAATGCGATATTGCCGGGAGCCATTGACACTCCCATGCTATGGACTAATCCTAACGTGAAGGCAGGCGTTGAAAAAATAAACCGTGATGATGTGGGCAAGCCGGAAGACATTGCTGCAGCAGTGGCTTATCTGGCTTCTTCGGATGCCGCATTTATTCAGGGAGCCCTGTTGAGCGTCGACGGTGGCAGGCTGGATCGTATCTGAAAATATTGTTGTTATTTCAATAGGGTAGGTTCTCCATGGCTGCTGAAACGCTGCTGTTGGATCCTATGGGATTCACATCAATTCGATTTTAATCACTTGATTCATCAGGATAGCTGATATCCTTGCCGTAGGCCGGCGATGAAATTGGCCCCTCTTTTTTAATTACGCGTCTCCATAGATATTTAATAACGCAGATTCTTGTAACGCTCGAAATAAATAAATATACACTAACGGGAACAACATAGATCACGAGATGCTTATCGGCAAATAATACCACAATGGGCAACAACAGCATCAGTCCAAAACGTATCATCGCTTCCTTCGGAGTTACGTTAAATGCAATATCATTCTTTCCAATTTTTGTTTTCTCGCCTTGATTGTTTCCTGGCGCAAGGACAGGCTTGTCAGTAGATTGCTGGGTGGAAGGTGAATTAGGACTCATAATACACTGATTTAAATGTGAATTTAAACGCTAAGCCTCACAAAGAGAATTCCAGGCGCGGTTGCTATTTCAAACCCAACGGTGCAAAAAATTCTGTGTGCTTTTAACCTTATGAGTGCAAACAAGATGCCTGAGAGGATCACATTATCTTGGATATTTGCTGGATCTTCTGCCACGTGGTTCAACGATCCATTCACTCAATTTTGCTGACAGGATGCCAAATCCTGCACCCGCTATCACATCCCCTGCCCAGTGTCTGTTGTTAAGTACCCGGAGAACCCCCACTGCCGATGCTCCACTGTACACTGTGACTTTAAGCCAGAAATTATGTCCGGCAAATTCATCGCAGAATAAAGTTGCTCCTGAAAATGCCTGAGCAGTGTGACCAGAAGGAAAAGAGGTGGGAGCGCCTGAATCGGGCCTTGGTTTGCCAACTAATTTTTTAGTAGGAAAAACCAAGGCCATCATCAAAACTTCATTTAGGATCACTTTTTTTGTGTATGGCCAAAACCTGTGTTGCGGTTTCGCAAGCAGGATGCCATAGCCTGCTGCAATGGGTGCAAACTGCAAATAATTATCCACCTTAGTATGAAATCCTCCAAAGTGTTCGTCTCTCCATTCCTTTATTTTCGCGTTGGAATTGACAAATCGTTCGTTGCTACTTACGGCACCAATTCCTATGAGACTTGCAGGAACGATGAAATTGCGCACACTGATTTTTCTTTCATTCCCGGATATCCTTGTCATCAGGCTATCCTGCGCAGTCGAGTGTTGAGCAATGAGAGAAAGAACAAAAAAACTGGCAATCCAGGCGCGGTATTTTACGCGATAGAGGCCATTAATCATAGAAGAAACATTATTGGATGTCTGTCATTGGAAGATGATAAACAGTTCATAAGTAAGGTGTCGCCCAGAACAGATGGACTGATATGCTTAAATTTAACCCGCTTTAATAAAAAAAATTAAAGTTCGTTATTTCCTCCCTGGCTTACCTCGAATAAAAACCAGATCCTTCGTTCTGTTGCATCCAGCTGGTCCTGCAAAAGATTACTGGTAGGCGTATCCCTGTTGTCTTCTGTTGTTTTGATTGCCAGGCGCTGGTTGTGAGCGATGTGGAGATTGTCTTTTAACAGTTCGGCGATCATCTGATCGGGAGCCACGAAATCGTCGTTGTTGTCAGCGATTGTTTGTAAGTGACTGATGTGACTGATGCTTCTGATAGTAGTACCACCCACTTTGCGCACACGCTCGGAGAGAATATCTATACTTTCAAAAATAACATCAGCCTGCTCATCGAAAAGCAGGTGATAATCTCTGAAATGAGACCCCGACAAGTGCCAGTGAAAATTTTTGGTTTTTGTGTAAAGCGCGAAGGCGTCAGCTATAAGTGGGTTTACTGCCTTAACCACTGCTTCCGTTTCTTCCGGCTTCAGATCCGTTGGAGTTGCCAACTGGCGGGGAGAAGGATAACCGATCCTGGATTTATCACTCGTGTTTTCCACGCCCGATTTCTGATTTTTATTTTCTGCCATGATGAGATATTTATTTTGAGTTTTTACGAATCACATGCAACATTAGTCATCAATTCTGTAAGAAAGCTGAATCGGGAAGCCAAAAACATGCATTAACAATTTAAAAGGAATTTAGATCTAAAAACACAAGCAGGCAAAACATATTTTTGAAACCAGCGTATTTATGCACGAGGAGCAACATTTAAAAAGTTCAGATTTTATTACAGACGTAGTCATTGGCATGTCTGATGGTCTAACGGTACCTTTTGCACTGGCGGCGGGGATAAGCAGCGCAGTGTCTGATAACCATATCGTTACAACCGCTGGAATTGCCGAAATTATAGCTGGATCTATCGCCATGGGTCTGGGAGGGTACCTGGCAGGAAAAACTGAACAAGAGCACTATGTTTCTGAGCTTAGAAGAGAATACCTTGAAGTGGAGACGGTACCTGAAAAAGAGAAAGAGGAAATAAAAAGTATTTTCAAGGATTACGGAGTGAGCGAAAACCTGCAGACGCTCATTGTGGAGGAGTTGTCCCGTGATAAAGACAAATGGGTTCAATTCATGATGAAATATGAACTGGGACTGGATGAACCGGAAGGTAACCGCGCCCGAAACAGCGCGCTTACGATTGGGACATCTTATATCGTGGGAGGAATAATTCCACTTCTCCCCTACTTTTTCACCGCTACACCATCAGAGGGATTAAAATTATCCGCCATCATTACCATCTGTTGTCTTTTCGTTTTTGGATATTTTAAAAGCAGGATGACCGGGCAACCCCCACTTAAAGGTGCGCTAAAGGTTATGGTAATAGGAGCGATAGCTGCAGCTGCGGCATTTTTCGCGGCCAAGCTGATCGGCGGTTAATTTTTCAGCAAACCCAACCCTTTTGCTTATTCAACATCCTTCTAATTGGAAAGAAAATGATGTAGATATATTTTTAGCGCTTTATAATATAGTGCCCGGAACACGAGCGCTATGAGGCAACGGTAGTAATGTTAAGCCAATGCAATATCACGCTCTGTACAAGTTTTGAACAGATTATAGTATTAGTATTGTGCATCGCAGTTACGCTGAAATCATATTTATGCAAATTGAAGGGGTATTGAACAGGAAAAGATTTCTGAGTTTGATGGGTGTAAGCGCATCCGCGCTCGTTATGCTGGGTTGCCTGGGATGTTCCAAGAGTTCGGGGGGGAATTCTGAAGCAGCTCCGTCGAATGTAAATTTCACCCTTGATCTTACTGCACCTGCAAATTCAGCCCTTTCAAAAAATGGCGGGTATCTTGTTACAAATGGTATCATCGTCGCAAGAACAAACATGGGTAATTATCTCGCGGTACAGCAATCATGCACACATGAGCAATATCCGCTTACCTATCAACCCGAAAATTTCCGGTTTTATTGCAATAACCATGGGGCAAGTTTTAATGAAAAAGGTATCGTAACCGGAGGGCCGACGAACAGGTCATTAACAGTTTACAGCACCCAGCTTACTGGAACATCACTAACTGTTCATTCCTGAAATTAACAGTATGAGACTATACCCGATCTTACTACTAACCCTGTTTTTTCCAGCTTGTATGTGGCTGGGAGACTTCGCCGCAGCACGGACTGAAGCGGCCAAATCCCACAAACTCATCCTGATCAATTTTTCAGGATCCGACTGGTGCGGTCCTTGTATCCGCCTGCGAAAAGAAATTCTGGAGTCTGCTGAATTTGAGACTTTTGCTAACAGTCACCTGGTGCTTGTACGCGCCGACTTTCCCCGTCAAAAGAAAAATCAATTACAAAAAGAACAGGTTAGCCGAAATGAAAAGCTGGCTGAAAAATACAATATAGATGGGAAATTCCCTTACACTGTCCTGGTTGACGAAAATGGTAAATCACTAAAAAGTTGGGATGGATTTCCCAATGAATCGCCAGCGAAATTTGTAGATGAAATTAAGTCCGTGACGCATGATAGCAAGTAGTCTTCAACCGGTTACGCAACAGCTGGTTCGGCGTGCAATGAGGCTCATGGGAAACCGGTTTGAGATCAGCTTAGTGGATGTAAGTGCCAGTCGTGCTGAAGTGCTGATCGATCGGGCTGTTGCGGAAATAAAAAGGATAGAAAAACTGCTAACCACTTTCAACGATGAAAGTCAAACCAACGAGATAAATCGTAATGCAGGGATCAGGCCTGTCAAAGTTGATAAGGAAGTTTTTGACCTCATCACGAGGTCAATCAAAATCTCTGAATTAACCCAGGGTGCCTTTGACATCACTTATGGTTCTATTGACAAGAGTTTATGGAATTTTGATTTGTCAATGACAGAACTTCCCGATCCCGCTATCGCAAAAGAATCTGTTCAGTTGATCAACTACAGGAATATAGTTTTGGACGCTTTGAACAACTCGGTTTTTCTTAAAGAAAAAGGTATGAGGATTGGCTTTGGAGGGATCGGCAAAGGCTATGCGGCGGACAGGGCAAAATTTATGCTGAAGTCTGCAGGTTGTACCAGCGGAATTGTAAATGCGGCGGGCGATCTGGCTACCTGGGGGTTGCAGGCTAATGGAAAGCCCTGGACAATAGGTATTGCAGATCCAGAACGACGGCAAATTCCTTTTTCAACGCTGAATATTAGCAATATGGCCGTTGCCACTTCGGGTAATTATGAAAAGTATGTAATAATAAAAGGTAAAAAATATTCGCACACCATTGATC
>JBDTEB010000032.1:0-4023 GCA_039922795.1 Chitinophagaceae bacterium | reverse complement strand
ATAGTGAATGTATTTTCATTTTTAAGCAGATCAATATTATGATTTACTTCAGCACTCGCGGGCAGGTTCCGGTATTGGTCAGTTAGAAATTCTGTAAGCAAAACCCGGTTCACAGGAAATCTCTTTCTCTGTTGTATTGCAGCAAACATTCCGTCATAAGAAACCGGATAAGAAATGAAGGACTGGAGTTCAGGTGCTTTCGCAAGGTAGTCGGTGATGATCCTGGAGAACTGTCCTGTCTGTTGATAAGGGATAAGTGTAGAGATACAATCCATTCGGCAATAACTGATAGGTGTTTGTTGTGGTTAACAAACTTACTGCTATAATTATAAGCAAAAGGTTATAATTATCAATTGAAACGTTCAGGACTAAACGCATTCAGTGAGATACTGGATGGCTGATCATTAACAAGTTCGGAAACGAGTTTTCCTGTTCCTGCGCCAAGGCTCAGCCCAAGCATCGAATGGCCTGTTGCGATCACACAATTTTTTATTGATTTCAGTTTGCCGATATATGGCAGGCCATCAGCCGAGCAAGGCCGGAACCCTGACCAAATTTTCTCTTTTTCCGGCATGGGCAAATTGAAAGAAGGATAAAACGATTTAACGGCAGCCAGAATCCCCTCTACTCTTTTAATCTTTACCGGTTCATCAGTTGAAGTGATCTCCATTGTTCCGCCAAATCGCATCCTGCCATTTTCCAAAGGGGTAATTGCCGTTCTGCCTTCTACCAATATGGCAGGATAGTTCAGTTGAAAGGGACTGTCTTCATAAGTAACGGAATAACCCCTGCCCGCGACCATGGGTATCTTCAGGTCTAGTTTTGAAGCGAGTTCCCTGCTCCAGGAGCCAGCGGCCAATATCACCTGATCGGCGGTATATTTTTTTTCTCCGGCAAACAACCCGCTGATCATGCCACCAGAAATTTCAAATCTGTCGACCCTTGCTCCCGTAATAAATTCAACGCCGTCTGCTTTCAAACACGCTTTTAATGATTTCATCAACTGAGGTGGCGACAGATGACCGTCACATTTGAAGAAAATTGCTCCCAGGGCATTAATTTTCGTGCCTGGCTCCAGAGCCTGCATTTCAGCGTAACTCAACAAGTCAACATCAAGCCCAAGTTCTTTCGATTTCGCAACGGTATGGATGGCATGTTCCGCATTTTTTTCTGTCTGAAAAATATCCAGCAACCCCTTGTGTGCGTAGGAGAAACTCAATCTTTCGTCTTTACAGAATTCCTGCTCATATAATTGCTGGCTAAAAACGGCGATATCCCGTAAAGGCACGGCCGCCTTTTCAACTTTCTCGGATGTTGCACTCTTCATGAATTTTAATCCCCAGTCTATCAGGCTCAGGCTTAACCTGGGCTGAACATAAAATGGACTACGGGAATTCAACATCCACTTGAAACCCTGTGAAATTATTCCAGGGGTTGGCATCGGAATAAAGTGGCTGGGACAGACATAACCGGCATTACCGTAAGAGCAGCCATTGGACATGTCAGACTGGTCGATAACCGTTACTTCGTGACCTGACTTCCGGAGATAGTAGGCGCTGCTAAGTCCGATGATGCCGCCGCCGATAACCACGCATTTCATGATTTGATTTTTCCGGATTTTATTATTTCACAGAGAAACGATATAGCGTCGTCTGCCGATATGTTTCGCCTGGTTTGAGGATGGTTGAAGGAAAAGAGGGCTGGTTTGGCGAATCAGGAAAATGTTGAGCTTCCAGGCAAAGTCCGGAATGTTGCAAATAAGGCTTCCCTGTTTTTGTTCCGGTAAGTTTACCATCCAGAAAATTTCCGGAATAGAACTGGATGCCCGGCTCTGTGGTAAGTACTTCCATAAAACGACCGCTGGCAGAATCATACACGGTTGCAGCCACAGTGAGCGATTTATCCGTTTTATTCAACACGTAATTGTGGTCATATCCGCCTGCAACTTTCGACAAATCGCGGCCGATCTTTTTTGGCGTCGTGAAATCCATCGGCGAACCCTTTACCTCTGGCAGTTTTCCTGTAGGGATAAGCTTATCATTTACTATCGTGTACTTATCTGCATTAATCATTAAAATATGGTCATCGATGGTTGGCGATTTGCCGGCAGAAAGATTAAAATAGGAGTGATTGGTCAGGTTAATTGGTGTAGCCTTGTCTGTTGTTGCGGTATAATCGATTTTCAATGCGTTGTCGTTGGTGAGGGTATAAACCACTTTTGTGGTCAGTGTGCCTGGATAACCCTCTTCTCCATCTTTGCTTACATATTCAAGGATAAGCGCGGAGTCTGCCTGGTTTGCATCCCAGACAACTTTATCAAAACCTTTAAGTCCGCCATGCAATGAATTACCATTATTGTTGGCAGCCAGGGTGTACGATTTTCCATCGAGACTGAATTTGGCATTTGCAATACGGTTGCCGTACCTGCCGATCAGTGCGCCCATGTAAGGCATACCTGTTTGTTTATACCCTGATAAGGAGTCAAAACCAAGAACCACATCACCCATTTCGCCGTTGCGGTCAGCTACCTCTATGTTCTTGACAATTCCACCGTAATTAATGATCCTGACTATGGTGCCTTTACTGTTCTTGAGCGTATATTCCATCACTTCTTTGTCGTCGGATGTTCCGAAGGGAGCAGGTTTCATGGATGTATGTGTTGTGTTTGAAGTATCCTTATCTGTTTTTGACGTTGATGCATTGTTGCATGCTGAAATCGACAGGGCTGCTGCAAACACAAAGGCAATGGCAGCCGGCTTGAAATTATTCATATTGTTACGCTTAACGTTTTTTATAGAGTGTCGAAGATCATCAATTTATCAGAGTTATGATAATTTTTCGCGGGTCCATTCTTCATTGACAAACCGGAGTAATCCGAGGGGATTTCCGTTTTTCAATTCGTCTGGCAGAAATGCGTCGGGACAGGATTGAAAACTGACCGGCCTTACCCAGCGACGAACGGACTGAATACCTACGGCTGTGAAACGACTATCGGTAGTCGCTGGTGAAGGGCCGCCGTGCACCATACTGGCACAAACTTCCACGCCAGTAGGAACTCCATTGAATATGACCCTGCCGGCAATTTCTTTGGCAGTGTCAATCAATTTGATATTGGCAGCCAGGTCTTCATCTGTTGCCATTATCGTTGTGGTAAGTTGTCCCTTTACCGATTGAAATACCTCTTCGAGCTGAGTCGCATCCGTGCACTTGACGAGAAGGGAGTAAGGACCAAAAACCTCTTCATGCAAAACGGGGTTCTTCAGGAACTCGGCCCCTTTTACAAAAGCCAGTGTGGGCAGAGCCTCTTCGGCGTCCGCTTTAATTTCGAGTTCAGCTATGGCCACTCCGGACTGCTCGGTAGCGGTTTTTCTACGTTTATTGTAGGCCGTTAGTATTCCCGGGTGGAGCATTCTCGCAGGTTTCACCTGTTTTAATTCAGTTTCCAGCAGCTCGACGAAGGCCGACAGAGCCGGGCTTTCAACTGCCAGCATCAATCCGGGGTTTGTACAAAACTGGCCCATGCTCAGGGTAATCGAGCCTGCATAGGATTTCGAGAGGGTCGCCGGGTCTTTCGCCAGCGCACCTTCCAGGAAAATGACCGGGTTTACGCTGCCCATTTCAGAAAATATGGGAATCGGATTTTTTCTGTCGCGGCCGTATTCGACCAGTGCCATACCACCCGAATATGAACCCGTGAAACCCACCGCTGCTGTATTAGGATCCTGCACCAGTGCCTTGCCGATTTCAAATCCTCCTTCAACATGCTGGAACACTGCTTCGGGCAATTCACTATTTTTTATCGCTCTTTTTATGGCCTCATGAACCAGTATCGAGGTGCGGATATGCGCCGGATGAGCCTTTACGATAACTGGGCAGCCTGCCGCAAGTGCAGAGGCGGTATCACCCCCGGCTGTGGAATAGGCAAACGGAAAATTGCTCGCACCGAAGACAACTACAGGGCCGAGGGGAATCATCATTTTCCTGATGTCGGGTTTAGGCATAGGCGTCCTTTCAGGATTCGCC
>JBDTEB010000031.1:0-9453 GCA_039922795.1 Chitinophagaceae bacterium | reverse complement strand
CGTTGATGCATAAGCGGATGAGAACACTTTCAGGAGGAACCCGCCAGAAGGTCAGCGCCTCATTGGCTTTTCTTTTTAACCCCGATGTACTGATTCTTGATGAGCCTACTGCCGGCCTTGATCCGGTGGCTGCAGAAATACTTAAGGAAAAGATTTTACAGGAGAAATTAAAAGGAAAACTGGTACTGATTACCTCGCATATTTTGAGTGAACTGGATGACCTGGTGACACAAATAATTTATATGCAGGATGGCCGCCTGGCCTTTCACAAGAGCATTGAAAGCCTGAAGGCCGACACAGGGGAAGCAAAATTATCCAGAGCAATCGCAAACATCATGTTGAATAATACAAAATGAAAAAAATAATTAAGTACGTCATTGCAGATATTCTTCGCAATAGAATAGTACTTGCTTACACCATTTGTCTTGCAGTAATTTCATGGAGTGTTTTTAGTATTGAAGATAATGCAGGGAAAGGGGTTCTTAGCCTTCTAAACGTTATATTGATAATTATCCCCCTCGTTTGCATTGTTTTTTCAGCTATATATATTTATAACAGCGCAGAATTTATCGAGCTGCTCGTGAGCCAGCCCTTGCAACGAAGTAAAATATGGATCAGTCTTTTTTGCGGACTGGCTGGCTCGTTAAGCCTTGCATTTTTTGCAGGTGCCGGGATCCCTATCATCATTTTTGCGCCAATAGCTACCGGCGTTATTATGGTTTTGATGGGTGTTATGCTGTCGGTTATATTTGTTGGTATCGCTATGCTGGCAGCCGTGCTCACAAGAGACAAGGCAAAAGGCATCGGCATTTCCATTTTATTGTGGCTTTATTTTTCTTTGTTATTTGACGGGTTGGTAATTTTCATACTTTTCCAGTTTCAGGATTACCCTCTTGAAAAAGCAATGGTGGTTGTTAGTGCTTTTAACCCAATTGATCTCGGGCGGATATTGATATTGCTTAAATTGGATATTTCTGCCATGATGGGATATACCGGGGCGGTGTTTAAAGACTACTTCGGCACCACGACCGGCTTCTTTATCGCACTGGTAATCATGTTCGCGTGGATACTATTGCCTTCATGGCTCTCTCTCAAAAAATTCAGCAAAAAAGATCTTTGAAAATTTCGCGTAAAGCTTTTTAAAACACGTAATGAAAAAGGATATTGAAAACAGGGCAGATATTGAGTTGCTCGTGACGACATTTTATGACGTTGTGGTTACTGACCCTGTAATAGGTAAAATATTTACAGACATCGCCGCTGTTAACTGGGAGGCACATCTGCCGGTAATGTTCGATTTTTGGGAGAATATGCTTTTTTATACCGGGAAGTATAATGGCAATCCGATGAAGGTACACCAGGCGCTCAACAAAAGAATACACCTGGAGAAAGCGCATTTCGACCAATGGATCGCTATTTTTACGTCCGTTGTGGACACTTTGTTTGACGGAGAGAAAGCGATTCTGGCCAAACAAAGAGCCATCAGCATTTCCACCATCATACAGCTTCGTTTGCTGCAGGACCAGTCCGGGTCGCGTTTGTAACCAGACATTAGCCAGGCCTGGCCATTGCACGTTTAAAAATGCTGCCAATATGGGTAGGTGTTTTTTAAATTAAACAGAGATATGGAATACATTCCGGCTGAACAAGCCGTACAAGTTGTTAAGTCGGGCGATCGTGTGTTTATTCACGGTAGTGCAGCAACCCCTGTACATCTTATAAAAGCCCTTCAGCAGCGCCATGCAGAACTAAAGGAAGTTGAACTGGTAAGTATAACAAACGCCGGGGATGTCGATTTTACCAAATCTGAATATCGCAATAGTTTCTTTTTTAATTCGCTGTTTGTGTCGGCCAATACGAGGGCGGTCGCCAACAGTCATGACGGTGATTACGTGCCCGTCTTTCTCAGCCAGATCCCACAGCTGTTTCGGGAAGATATCCTGCCGCTCGATGTGGCCATTGTTCAGGTTTCGCCCCCCGACGCGCATGGTTTTTGCTCACTGGGTACTTCTGTTGACATTGCCCGCGCAGCCGTTGACACGGCCAAAATAATTATTGCCCAGGTTAATCCGAAAATGCCCAGAACTCATGGAGATGGTTTTTTACACATCAGCAGGATAAACAAATTAGTATGGCACCAGGCCGATCTGCCTGAAGTAGATTACTCCTCTAAAACAACAGAGGCTATCACCCGAATAGGAAAAAATGTAGCCTCGCTTATCGAAAACGGGGCCACGCTGCAGCTGGGTATCGGCAGTATCCCTGACCAGGTATTGAAGAACCTGGGTAGCCATACAAATCTCGGTCTTCATACGGAAATGCTATCCGATGGTATTATTCCGCTCATCGAAAGCGGCGTCATCAACAACCGCAACAAGAAGCTCAATGTGGGACGAAGCGTTACGGGTTTTATGCTCGGAACCAAAAAACTATACGATTTTGTTGATGATAATCCGCAAATCAGGGTCATGGATATAGCCTACGTAAATGACACCAGCGTGATCCGTCAAAATCCCCGCGCTACCGCCATCAATAGCGCTATCGAAATTGATCTTACAGGGCAGGTTTGTGCTGATTCCATTGGCACGTATCAGTATTCAGGTATTGGCGGGCAGATGGATTTTATGCGCGGCGCATCGTTGTCTGAGGGCGGGATGCCAATTATCGCATTGCCATCCCTTACGTCCAGGGGGCAAACCCGTATCGTACCTTTTTTAAAAGAGGGTGCCGGCGTGGTAACCACCCGTGGGCATGTTCATTGGGTTGTTACAGAGTATGGAATGGTAAACCTTTTTGGCAAAAATCTTAAACAACGCGGAAGATTATTAATTAGTATTGCACATCCTGATCAGCGGGAAGCACTTGAGCGCGCATTTCAGGAAAGATATAAGTAAACCAGTCGTCTCTAAATCTGATGCAGGCTATAACCCTGATAGTATATAGATTAAAGTATAAATACGCACATTGAAAAAATCAAACATATTTAACCCGGCAATTATCACCATAGGTATCTGCATTTTCTTTTCATCGTGTATGAACAGTCCCGCTAAAAGCGTGACTTCCGATTCCACTGGCAAGAAAATGCCTTTTGATACCACTGCCGCACAGACAGTCATTGCTCCGGCTGACTCACTGGCTATAGCCGTCAGGGATGTCATTGCAAAATATCCGGGAGTGAAAGCCGACGTTAAAAACGGGGAAGTGTTACTTACTGGTGAAATTGACGGACTAAAACTACAATATCTCATTACGGATATCAATACGCTGCGACCAAAAAAGGTAATGAACAAAATTAAAGTGAAGCGGAGCAAGAGAAAATGAGGAAGATCGCCCTGGCACGCATTATTATTTATTTCAGAAAATCATTCTTTTGAGGGTATTACTTTGTCGAAGTTAATGGCAGTTGATAATAGTATCGGTATGATTTTCTATCACAGGACTCAGATAGGGGATACCCAACCCTAACCCGCGCACAATCAACATTACCCCCATTAGGCCTATCACAAAAGGAACCATTTTCTTCATTTTATTTCGTGTGGACACACTTACCAGGAACCCAAAGTACGAAAGCAGGAACATTGCGGGGAAAGTGCCTCCGCCAAAAGCAATCATAAAGCCTGCGGCCCCTGCAATGGTGCCCACAGCCAGGGCACCGGTAATGGCCAGATAGACGAGGCCGCAGGGCAACAGCCCGTTAACCATGCCCAGCAAAAAGATACTTTTGCTACCAGGCTTTCCCATAAATTTTGCGATGAGCGTTTGTATCGAAATATTGAACCTCTTAAATGCCTTGATTCGGAAAAAAGGCAGGTGCAGTACCGAACCAAATAGTACCAGGAGAATTAGCGCACCTGCGACAATGGAAAATGATTGCTGAAAGCCTCCCAGGTAAATTGTTCGCCCGAGCACTCCAAACAGTATCCCCATAAGAGCGTACATCAGAATCCGGCCCGTATTATACAGTATAATGCCGGTGATTTTTTTGGCCGGAGCAAGATGTTGTGTCGGCAAAGAGAAAGCGATGGCACCACACATACCTACACAGTGAAAGCTGCTTAGCAAGCCAAGACCGAAGGCAGAGACGAGGATTTGCCACTGCATTATTTTACCAGGATTTTCTGTTCATTATAGAATTTTTCGTTGCCATGGCGCCAGCTCAATTTCACCTGGTAATTTGTTTTTACCAGTTTCGTTTTATCTATCCTCATTATACCTTCCTCACTTACCTGCATGGGTATTTTTCGGTCATTGTCTGAATTCTCCGGGCAATAAAACCACGCTTCGCCCTCCACAGCAAGTCCTTTTAGCTCCTTCGGAAGTTGAATGTTCACCTCCTCCGCATTTTGATACACCTCAACGTTGCTGAATTTATTGGCGTTTTCGTTTCCATCGATTTTTTCCTGGAACTTTAGTTCATCATTATAGTAATCTGCCGACACCAGCTCAACTTTTTGGGTTACACTTTTGTAGACGAGCGTGCCGATAAGCAATACAAAGGCGATAAAGGTTACCAGTATTTTATTTCCCCAGTTCATGGCCGTGTTTTTTAGGCATTATTTATTTTATCACACTTTTCGTGGTGTCCATATTAGTCAGACACCGGGCCGAGAAATACGGTATTCACGTTTTCAATCTTTCTATTTCCTTCGTAAAGTCCAAGCAAAATTTCAGTTTTCCGGGTCATCAATTTTGATTTGGGCAAAACGATGAAAAATGATCCGCTCCCCTGGCCTTCTTGTTCCACATGAATATATGGTTTGCCTATTACCTGTACGATGCCTTTTGCATTTTCCAGGCGAATGGATAACAGGATTGGGTTAAGCGTTTTGTTGGCGAGTTTAATGTTATAAAGGTTGGAAATACTGTCTGTTCCTCTTTCCTGGAAAAGCAGGCCCGGCGTTCGCATCACCGTTGCACCAACGTCTTTGCGAGTCATCAACATAACGGAAAGTATGATCACCACAACGCCGCACAGCGCTGTATAAGCCTTCATGCGCGAAGTAAAGCGGAGGGGCTTGCCATCTTCGATACTGTTTTCGCTGGCATATCTTATCAGGCCCCTTGGCTTGCCCACTTTGTCCATTATGTTGTCGCAGGCGTCGATGCATGCGGTGCAACTCACGCATTCCATTTGCAGGCCATGGCGTATGTCTATCCCTGTCGGACAGACCTTTACACACGCAAAACAATCTATGCAATCGCCAAGGACTTCCGGCTCATTTTTCTTCGCAATGCCTCTTGGCTCACCGCGTTTATAATCGTAGGCGACAATCATCGAATTCCTGTCGAGCAACACGCCCTGCAGCCGGCCGTACGGGCAAACCTGTGTGCATACCTGGTCCCTGAAAAATGCGAACACGCCATAAAAGATCCCGCTGAAAATCAGTAATGAACCCAGGCCGGCCAGGTGTTGCGACACGGGTTCGGTTATTATTTTTTTCAGGCTGTCTATTCCGATAATGTATGAAAGAAAGCAGTTGGCAATAACAAAGGCCAGTGAAAAGAATAACAGATGTTTCGCGCCTTTTTTGGCAATCTTTTCAAGGTTCCAACGTTGCCGGTCCAGCATTTTCTGCCTGTTGCCATCGCCTTCTATAAAGAATTCGATTTTACGAAACATCATTTCAAGAAAGTTCGTCTGTGGACAGGCCCAGCCGCAAAACAGTCGGCCAAATGCAGTGGTGAACAGGATGATAAAAAAGATAAAAGTTATCATTCCCAGGCCCAGAATGAAAAAGTCCTGCGGCCAGAACACTTTTCCGAACAATATAAATCTTGCTTCCGGAACATTGAACAGGAACATTGGCCTGCCGTGTATCTTCACAAAAGGCAATCCAAAAAAAGTGATAAAGTAGAACCAGCTCAGCCAGGTGCGGATTTTATAGAACTTTCCTGAAGGCTTATACGCAAAAACCCACTTTCTCTTTCCCTGTTCGTCGAGCGTTGCAAGGGTATCCCGAAAATCATCTTCGTTTTGCGGTGCTTTTTTGGGTAGCATATCTTATTTGTTTGCGACCCTGTTGATATTGCTATCAACGGGACCTGGCAGGACCGTCGGTTCGTCTTTAAATAAATCGCCCTGCGGCTCTTTCGGATTGGCAGGTTTTGTACCGTGCAGCGATTTTACATAACTGGCAAGAGCTGCCATCTGCAAAGGAGAAAAATCCTCATTCCAGCTTTTCATGCCTTTATCAGGATAGCCGTATTTTATTGTTTTGAAGATGTCTTTTACAGATCCTTTATGCAACCAGTAATCGTCAGTAAGATTTGGTCCCACCACTCCCTGCCCCTCTGCACCGTGACAGGCGGCACAGTTTACCACAAAGATCTTTTGTCCTTCGGCGAGGGCACTCGCATCGGTTAAAAGTTTGATGCTGTTTTCATCCACATTATTTGCCGCCGTTTTTAAATAGGCCAGTTTTTCTGTCTCTGCCTCAGCCATGGCTATATTGTATTCTTCAATTGTGCCGGGTGCCGAATGAGAAACGTGAAAACGGTAGAGATAGATAAAAGAAAAAATGATGCAGGCGTAAAATCCATAAAGCCACCAGGGGGGTAATTTATTATCCAGTTCGTGAATGCCGTCGTAGTCATGATCCATAAGAAGGGTTGCCTCCTCATTTGCCGGCCGAAAGTCATTTATTTTTTTCCACCACTTGCTAAAAAATGACTCTTTCTTTTCGACAGTTTGCACCGCTTTGTCAACAGCAACAAGGGGAGCGGGTTTCTCTTTCGGAAGCAGCTGATTCACAAAAAGCAGCATCACCAATATTACCACTACTTCCAGCCCGATCAACGAAAGCATTCCGTAATAAGCGGTGGCAGATAATCCTCCAAAGGAATTGGCGGCTACTGCAGTAGCCACGGCTGGTGTTCCCTCCTGCGCAAAGGCAGACGAGGTAACCAGGCTTAAGACCAACAGGGATAACATCTTTACCGTTGTTGAGGCATCGCTTTCTTTTCTGGTGAACCGGGTTGCATATACATCGGCAACGCCAGTCAATACGAAAGCCAGCAGTGCTATGGCCAGTAACAAAGCAATTGCGACAAAAAGAAGGATGATCGCAACAGAATTATTTAATGCGGAAGCGGCGGGAGGGCCATCGGCGAAGGCGCCCATGGCGATGGCCAGCAAACTACCCGTCATTACTATCCTGAGCGTTCGTTTTTTACCACGAAATTTCATTGCAAAACTTTTATTATTGAATGATTGTTTTATCCGATTCGTCTAAGGGAATATGTCGCAACACTTCTATCATTTTTTTATCGGCCCGAATGGCCCAGATAGTGACGACGACAAAGAATATAAAAAAGATCAGAAAAGAGGTGAGCGCGTAAACGTCCACTCCGGAAATCTTTTCGAGGTAATTTATAAATTTCATATTGTTTTAATTTAAGGCACGCTATTGTGCGGAAGCCGTTTGTTGTTTGGGTTGTAGTTTAATGTCTGTACCCATTCGTTGGAGGTAGGCAATCAAAGCGACCATTTCGCTGATAGCTGACGCTTCCAGTTTATCTTTTTTCAAGTTGGCTTTTATTTTCATCCCTTGTGCTACCAGGTCGGCATTCGCCTGTTTGTCATATCCTGCGGGATAAGGCACTCCGAGTGTTTGCATGGCTCTTATTTTGGCCGGGGTGATAGCGGTATCCACCCTGTTATCCAATAGGAATGGATATGCGGGCATAATGGAACCCGGTGACATTACCCGTGGGTCATACATGTGGTTGTAATGCCAGCTGTCAGGATATTTGCCGCCAATGCGAGCCAGGTCGGGGCCTGTTCTTTTGCTTCCCCACTGGAAAGGGTGATCGTAAACAAATTCGCCGGCCTTGCTGTATTCGCCATAACGAGCCACTTCGTCCCTGAATGGGCGGATCATTTGCGAATGGCAGGTATAGCAGCCTTCCCGTACGTAAATGTCGCGTCCCTGCAGTTCAAGCGGTGTATAGGGTTTTACGGAGGCTATGGTAGGCACATTGCTTTTGATCAGGAAGGTGGGTATCATTTCCAGGGCGCCGCCGATGGCTACGGCAATGAAGCTGAAAACCAGCATTTGTACCGGCCTTTTTTCGATCCAGCGATGCCAGTGCTGTTTGCCATGTGTTTCTACTGTTTTCGACAGGGGAGCGGCCTCTGCCGGTTCGTTGGCGAGCAGGTTACCTGCCTTAACTGTTTTCACGACATTGTACACCATGATACAAACACCGATGAGGTATAATGTTCCGCCAAGGCTTCGGGCCATGTACATCGGAACAATATTGGTGACTGTTTCCAGGAACTGGTATTTTAACTGACCTTCGGGCGTAAAGGTTTTCCACATCATGCTTTGTGCAAATCCCGCCCAATATAACGGAACCGTATAAACGACGATGCCGATGGTTCCGATCCAGAAGTGCGTATTGGCGAGTTTTTTGGAATAAAGCGTTGTTCTGAATATTTTAGGAATGATCCAGTAAATGACACCGAAGGTTAGAAATCCATTCCAACCCAGCGCTCCCACATGCACGTGTGCAATAATCCAGTCAGTGAAATGGGCGACAGCGTTTACATTTTTTAGGCTTAGCATCGGCCCTTCAAATGTGGCCATGCCATAACAGGTGATGGCCACCACCAGAAACTTGAGAATTGGTTCGTCTCTTACCTTGTCCCAGGCACCCCTCAGTGTGAACAAACCATTCAGCATGCCGCCCCAGCTTGGCGCAAGAAGCATAATGCTGAATACAACACCAAGGCTTTGTGCCCAATCGGGCAGAGCCGTATATAACAGGTGATGCGGACCCGCCCATATATACATAAAGATCAGCGCCCAGAAATGGATGATCGAAAGACGATAACTATATATGGGCCTGTTGGCTGCTTTTGGAAGAAAATAGTACATCAGACCCAGGTACGGTGTGGTTAGAAAAAAAGCGACCGCATTATGTCCGTACCACCATTGTACCAGCGCATCCTGTACACCTGCGTAGCCACTATAACTTTTGAGCAGGGAATAAGGCAGTTCATATGAATTTACAATATGCAGCATGGCAACCGCTACCCAGGTGGCAATGTAAAACCAGATGGCAACGTAAAGATGACTCTCTCTGCGTTTGAGAAAGGTTCCAAACATATTTACGCCAAAAGCAACCCATACAATGGTGATGGCAATATCAAGCGGCCATTCTAGTTCCGCATACTCCTTACCGGAAGTATATCCTGCAAGCAGGGTAACCGCCGCGGCCACAATAATCGCCTGCCAGCCCCAGAAATGAAATTTGCTCAGCTTGTCGTTGAACATGCGCGCCTTGCACAACCGCTGCAAAGAATAGTAGACCCCCATAAAAATACCGTTGCCCACGAATGCGAAAATCACCGCATTGGTGTGTACGGGTCTCACCCTGCCGAAAGTAGTCGGGGCAAAATTAAAGTTAGCGGCGGGCCAGAAGATCTGTATCGACGCCAGCAGGCCTACA
>JBDTEB010000030.1:0-3489 GCA_039922795.1 Chitinophagaceae bacterium | reverse complement strand
TCTGCAACTCGCGGCAGATCGATCCCAGTCCATATTTAATAAAACCCGGAAACACTTTGCGGCTCAACCGCACGGTGCAGAGTTTTTTTGTGTCCAGGTTCAATCCGCATTGAAGCAGGTGGTGGCGCACGAAGGAATAATCAAAATTGACGTTATGGGCCACGAATGTGCGCCCCTGGAGCAGGTTAAATATATTCTGGGCGACATCTTCAAAGGCCGGCGCGTCCCGAACCATGGCATCGGTAATACCGGTAAGTGAACTGATGAATCGTGGAATAGGAATTCCTGGATTGATCAGCGTTTCATAGCTGCCTTCCATCTCCATACCGTTGTACAGATAAATGGCAATTTCGGTGATTCCGTTTGCCCCGGCATAGCTGCCCGTGGTTTCAATATCGACTATGGCGAATGACAAATTTTGTAGCGTTGAGGCTCGAAATTACTAATCTTTTTGGCAATTTTAATCATGACTTCTTGCGTAACTTCGCCAACCTTTAAAACCGGGGATTTATGGAGCTTTCGAAGAACTATACGCCTGCAGAAATTGAGTCGAAATGGTATGCTCACTGGCTCGAAAAAAGGTATTTCAATAGCGTGCCAGACGAGCGTAAACCTTTTACCGTCGTCATCCCTCCGCCCAATGTAACCGGCCTGTTGCACATGGGTCATACACTCAACGAAACCGTTCAGGACATCCTCGTCCGTCGTAGTCGCCAGCTGGGGTTTAACGCCTGTTGGGTACCCGGGAGCGATCATGCATCTATCGCCACGGAAGCCCGTGTGGTAAATATGCTAAAGGAAAAAGGGATCGATAAATCCTCACTTAGCCGCGAAGAATTTCTGAAATATGCTTTCGAATGGAAAGAGAAATATGGCGGGATTATTTACAGCCAGATCAAAAAACTTGGTTGTAGTGTAGACTGGGATCGTACCACTTTCACGATGGATGATCATTATTATGCAGCAGTGATGAAAGTCTTTGTCGATCTGCATCAAAAAGGATTGATTTATCGAGGCGCCCGCATGATCAACTGGGATCCTGCCGCCAAAACGGCGCTCAGCGATGAGGAGGTAGAATATAAAGAGGTTCAAGGCACATTGTATTACCTCAAATATTATCTCGAAAATCCTTCGGGTACACCTGGCCGTGAGTTTGTCACGATCGCCACGCAGCGACCGGAGACCATTATGGGAGACACCGCGATCTGCGTAAACCCCGCGGATGAACGGTACGCCAACCTGAAAGGTGCGTACGCGTATGTTCCGCTAATTAATCGGAGAATACCCATCATATTTGATGAATATGTTGATCCGGCTTTTGGTACAGGCGCGCTGAAAGTAACGCCCGCCCACGATATTAACGACTACAACCTTGGATTGAAACACCGGCTTGCAGTAATTGACACGCTCAACGAAGACGGAACAATGAGCGATGCCGCCGAGATTTATATTGGTGAAGATCGTTTTGTTGCGAGGAAAAAGATTATCTCTGAATTGTTTGAAAAAGGGCATCTTTTAAAAGAGGAAACCTACACCACAAGAATTGGTTACAGTCAGCGATCAGGTGTTGTGGTGGAACCAAGAATATCTACTCAATGGTTCCTGAAAATGCAGGATATGTCGGCGCCGGCTCTTGAAGTTGTGGTAAATGGCCGCATTAAAATACATCCCGCCGATAAATTTTTTGCGACCTACAAGTACTGGATGGAAAACCTTAAAGACTGGTGTATCAGCCGCCAGCTCTGGTGGGGACAACGAATCCCGGCCTGGTATCATGCTGATGGACGGCTTGTTGTAGCGGCTACTGAAGCAGAGGCCGTAACCTTGTTTGAAGCCACTTTTGGCGAAGCAAACGCTATGCTTGTCCAGGACCCTGATGTACTTGACACCTGGTTCTCTTCCTGGCTTTGGCCAATGGAAGTTTTCAAAGGCATCAGTAATCCCGGTAATTCCGATGCGACATATTATTACCCGGGATCGGTATTGGTAACCGGACAGGACATTATATTCTTCTGGGTGGCCCGAATGATCATGGCCGGAATGGAATATAAAAAGGAAATCCCTTTTCAAGATGTTTATTTCACCGGAATGGTAAGAGATAATCAGGGAAGAAAAATGAGCAAGAGCCTCGGCAACTCGCCCGACCTGCTCGAACTTATTGATAAATACGGCGCAGATGCCGTACGGTTCGGCATCATGATCTCTTCCCCTGCAGGAAACGATTTATTATTTGACGAAGCCAGCCTGGAACAAGGGCGAAATTTTAATAACAAACTTTGGAATGCCCTGAAGCTGGTGACCATGTGGAGGGAGCACAATGGTGACACGGAGGCTGAAGAGGCTTTTGCCACAGTATGGTTCGAGCAAAGATTAAATGAGGCCTCGAAAGAAATAGATTCGCTGATCCGACAGTTCAGACTGAGCGAGGCTTTGAAAGTGCTTTATTCATTAATCTGGGATGATTTCTGCAGCTGGTACCTAGAGTGGGCCAAGCCTGCCTTCGGAACACAAATGTGCAGACAGACTTATGAAAAGACAGTCCTGTTTTTTACCGGACTGATGCAACTGCTTCATCCTTTTATGCCTTTTATTACCGAAGAGATTTATCACTTGCTGGAAGACCGCAGCGACGATATCTGCGTACGCATGATTCCAGTAATAAATGAGGTTGATGAGGGAGTGCTCAGCAAAGGACGTTTACTCAAGACCGTTATAACGGATATTCGGGACATCCGGAACAAAAACCAGATTAAGCCAAAGGACCCGGTGGTGCTGTATATACAGGCTTCAGACCCGGCTAACTACCAGTCGATTGGTGATATTTTATCGAAGCAGGTGAACGCCTCATCGATCTCTTTCGTGGATAGATCCGTTGATGGAAGCATCTCAATCGTTTCCGGCAAAGACACGATTTATCTGGAGACAAGTCAGCCTATTGATACCGCTGCGCAGAAGGAAGTCATGCTGAAAGAGCTGGAATATCTGAGGGGTTTTATTGTTTCGGTAGATAAAAAACTGCTGAACGAAAAGTTTCTGCGAAATGCGAAGGAGGAGGTAGTGGATTTGGAAAGAAGGAAAAAAGCCGATGCAGAAGCGAAGATGGCTTTGATTGAAGAGGGATTGAGGAAGGTATAGATTTGTGGCCGTTTTGCAAGGGTTACCGTTGAGGTCGATGAATGGGAGATGTGTCGGCGTTCGGCGGGGAGAGGGCGGTTCAACCTTTGGCATTACGCGGGAAGTGAGCGATTCAACAGCAACCCTCAAGCGTTTTCATCGACCAGGGCAGAGGCGAGCCCTGCCCCTACACGACAATCGTTGACGATATTAGGGCGGACCCTCGCGGTTGCCCTGTAGGCGACCCATGCGGCCGACCCTCGTGGTGGGAATACATGCGGCCAACACTCGCGGTGGCACTGTTGGTGAAACCATGCGGCCGACCCTCGCGGTGGGAATAAATGCGGCCAACACTCGCGGTGGCGATGTTGGCGA
>JBDTEB010000029.1:0-13626 GCA_039922795.1 Chitinophagaceae bacterium | reverse complement strand
CGCATTATATTGAAGAAAGCGTTGGAAGAAAATGCCGTCAGCCTGATCCTTTGTCACAATCACCCCTCCGGAAACCTGAGACCCAGCAAGGCTGATGAAGAACTCACCTTTAAAATAAAGGAGGCTGCCCGTTTTCTCGACATTAGGGTAATCGATCATTTGATCGTGAGCGAAGAGGGTTATTTCAGTTTTGCAGATGAGGGATTGATTTGAATCCGAATTATTTTGCCACATTTCTGCTCATTAAATTAGCTTCGCAAAAACTCAGATCAGCTATGGAGAATACGAATCAGGCCAATCAACTGAATATAGAAATTTCTGAAGAGATGGCGGAAGGGCAATACGCAAATCTTGCAGTGATCACCCATTCCCATGCTGAATTTGTGATCGACTTTGTAAATGTGATGCCTGGCACTCCCAAAAGCAAGGTTAAATCCAGAATTATCCTTACACCGCAGCATGCCAAACGTTTTATGAAGGCGCTGATAGAAAATGTCGGTCGGTTTGAATCGCTCAATGGCGAAATCAGGGACCTGGAAGGAGTAGAACTACCGATGAATTTTGGAGGGCCGTCGGCACAGGCTTGATAAAAAGCAAAAATAATCAACGCTCAACATGCAATTTTCAAAGGACGATAAAACATGAGGATCGAATAAACAATCAGCTGTGTGAGCCCTTATTTTAAAATTGGATACTGAGCGTTGATTATTGAATACTAATATTCTCTCCTTCCCAGGTCGATGACCTATTTTTTCTTCAATTTGATTGTAAAGGCACCAACTGGTCCGTTTGATGAGTGCGTTAATTTTACACTTAAACTGAGGTCGCATGGGTTAACCGACGACCCTGAATTGGCTGCCGCCTCTGCCGAATACTCATCTGCACCATAACTTCCATATACCTGTTTGGCCACCGTGATCACATTATTTGCCGGATTGATGGTCAGGATAATGGGCTTAGCTGTGCCTGCGTCAACAGCATATTCAAAGGAGATCTGGTTTGCACTAACCAGTTTTACTGGAATGACGGCCCCGGCTTTATAGTCCTGCCATTCGTCACTTACCACCGTAAAGTCTCCGGCATATAATGACGATACAAATGTGCATGGTTTCAAAAACTGAAGTGAGGTACTTACACCGCCCGCTTCATTCGCCACACCAGTTCCATAACCTACACCCACTGCTGGAAACGCATGGAAGAGCTGGCCGGCCTGGGTAGTGACATCAATACCTACTGTAAATAAATCTCCATCAGCGATGGGTGATCCAAACAAGTCGATCAATTGCTGCCCGCTAAAATCCACTGTTGTCGGGAACGTCGTAATACCCGCTTTAAAAGTTTTTACCGTGGCCGGGTTGTTATTCTTCATGATAACGAAGTCGAACTTCTGCGGCGGCACATCTGTCTTGAAAAAAAGGTCAACGATTACCTTGCCTTTAAATGTGGCCGGAGCACCTGGACTGATAAAAGCATCGGAGGCCTTATCTAATTTTAATGATGGCGTGGGTACCCTGTAAAGAGCAGGAATTTTTTCGTTGTCGGACTTGCGGCAGCCGAGTAGAACCAGCATTCCAAAAATGGAATATAATATTGTCTTTTTCATTTTGTCTTTCTTAAAAGATGAACATTAGGGCATCCAGAATACCTTGTAAGTGGATGGGGTTTTCTGAGCAGGTGCATTTGGATTTGTTTCCAGCTCCAACTGGTACCAGGGAAGGGACAGGGGAAACGGTCTGCTCAGTGTTACCGGCACTGATGGCTGCGCACCCGGGTTTCCTACAGGATCTCCGTTAATTGGCGGCTGAACACGGCCACCTGGAGCCATTGCGGGATTGTTTGGATCAAATAACACCGGGAAACCTGTTCTCCGGTAATCGGTATATTGATCAACTGACGAACCTACACTGGACAGCCATTTCTGCGTCATGATCATCTGGAGCTGCTGGGTTGGTTTTGCATCATACTCCGCAAGCATTGACGTGATATACCTTGACATGGCTGAAGTTGCTGCAGCATTGTATACCGCCGGAACTGACTGAGTCGGTTTTACAAAAGCGGTCACCACGTAATCGACCTGTTTGAAAGCCTCTGTCACGGCGTCGGAAAGTTTTGTTTTCGCATTGCCGGGAATCACGCCATCTTTTATCAGTTCTGCTTCCAGGAAAAGTCTGTCTGCATAAGTGATCAGCCTGTACGGCGCGGCACCCGTTCCGCTTGTTGTTGAAGCGACCCCGCCGGCTCCATCATCATAACGGCCACCCACAGGGTATATTCCAAAAAGACTAACGGAGTTTTGTTGACTCCTGTCTCTGTCCGGCCCACCAGATCCAAAATAAATGGATACAAACGCACTATCGCGATATTCTGTTTGTCCATCAGGAGCTTTCGTCTTGGTCAGCTGGTTGTAAATATAGAAAGGTAATCTCGGATCAGGATTTCCAGTAAGGATAGTTGGGTTGTAACCTTTGAGGATGCCGTAAAACCACGGACTTACATGGGTTGATCTCTGACTTGCCGTGTAATCCTGGTAACCGGGATTTCTATCATCTGTTGCTCCGTTGGGCCCGTACGGGATTAGAAAAGATTCGTTGGTCGCATTGATCAATTTTGTAGGATCGGCGAGCAGCGCCGTAATATCGGCTTTCACATCTTTTACTTTACGCATCTGCACAAGAAGTTTAAGCTTTATGGTGTTTGCCGCTTTGGTCCATTTTGCAACACTGCCACCGTAAATCACATCATCTGAACCAGGAACACTTATGTTAGCCGCAGGATTGTTCAGATCGGCGATGCCGGCGTCGAGCAGAGTGATAAGTTGAGGGTATATGGCTGCGTCATCATCAAATTTTGGATAGCGGATACCAGTTTTCAACTGGTTGGCCTCTGAGAAGGGAATATCTCCAAAAATATCAACGAGCTGACTGGCAGTGTATGCCTTCAACACTTTTGAGATACCGGCGTAGCGGTAATTCTTGGCCGCTGTTGCATCCCGGATTACCTGCTCAAGGTTTGCAAGTACATTTTCGTAAAGGGTTGGCCAGGCCACCCCAATAAAAAAATTTGTTCCTCTGGCCCCATAACTGTCCTGTTCTTCGCGGGTAGATTGCTGATGCATGTATGCGGAGAGAACTTGTGATATACCACCTGTGCTGGATCCCATTGCCAGGCCATCACCTATGTTTCTTTCTATCAGCGGAAGTAATTTGGACACCTCCAGCTTGGTTGGATTATTAGGATCGGTATTTATATCAAGAAATGATTTGGTACAGGAGACCGCAAAAATCATTAATGCAGGAAGCAGGTACTTCGTATGTTTTCTTTTGATTAGCATATTTGACATTTGATGAGGTTAATTAAAAGGATACTTTAAGATTCACGCCAAATCTTTTAACTGTAGGTGCGGCAGAGAGCTCTATCCCTTGTACCGAAGAGGCGCCAAAAGAACTAACCTCAGGATCGAAATTGGAATATTTTGGGAAACCAGGTGCTACGTACCAAAGGTTTCTCCCTGAAATACTCAAAGATGCAGAACCGATAGGTAATTTTTTGTAGAGCGCTTTTGGGATTTCGTAACCCAGTGTAACCTCTCTCAGGCGATACACGCTGGCATCATAAGTATTCCATTCAGAGGGTGTATTGATCGCGAATGTTCCACCGCCTCCGCTGGTGAAGTACAGATCGTTGGTAGTGATGCGAGTTTCGTTTGGAATTGTTTTACCTCCAACCAATACAGGTAGCTGTGTTTCAGGATTGCCGTAAACACCGGGAATAACCCACGATGCCTGGCGATCCTTTGTATCCT
Source organism: Chitinophagaceae bacterium (assembly GCA_039922795.1). Classification (GTDB taxonomy): domain Bacteria; phylum Bacteroidota; class Bacteroidia; order Chitinophagales; family Chitinophagaceae; genus JADCRZ01. Next base: position 9,824 of record JBDTEB010000029.1, on the reverse strand, counting down.
GCGTTACCCCTCTTCCGAGAAGCGAAGAATTAGTCACCGAGTACATGGAACCTCCTTTGGTCATATCAAATAATGCCGTAAGGAACAGGCCCTTGTAAGCAAATGTGTTGGAGATACCCAATTTGTAATCGGGGTTTGGATTTCCAACATAACCCGGTGTGATAGAAGTAATCATGTTTCCTGAGGAAGGGTCAATAAGGAGTGCACCAGAGGCACTGTCTCTAAGAGAAAGATCTCCCCTTAAATATCCGAAAGGCAAACCTGGTTCGAAGTAGGGAGAAAGATTGGTACTACCTGTCAGAACGCTTTGAAGAATCAGGCGGTCAACGCCTGCTGTAAGCTCTTTAACCAGGTTTTCATTCTTTGTAAAGGCGGCATGAATGGCCCAGTTGAAGTTTTTATTTTGGATGGGTCTCAGCGTCAGATCAATTTCAATTCCCCTGTTACTGATTTTACCATAGTTCGTGTAATACTGCGAATAACCTGATGAAGAGGGTACTGATATTGGCGCGATGAGATTGGTCGAGATCTTGCTGTAGAGTGTCAAATCCAGTTCGATCATTTTTTTGAAAAAGCTGAGCTGTGTTCCTACTTCGATCTCCCTTGAAAATTCGGGTTTCAGGTTTGGATCATATGTCGTAGTAGATAACGATCCTGTAGAATTACCCAGGAAATTACTTCCAAACAGGTACACATCCTGCAATGAATATGGATCAGCGTCTCTACCCACCTTTGCCCATCCTGCCCTCACCTTGCCATAGTCAAGCACGCTCTTGCTTACCTTAAACGCATCGCTGAATACAAATGATCCTGACACGGAGGGGTAAAAATAACTGCGGCTGGCAATGGGTAAAGTTGATGACCAGTCATTTCTGCCAGTAAATTCGAGAAAGGCGAACTGTTTGTAACCAATACTAACATCTCCGAAGACACCCATGAGTCTGCGTCTTTCGAAAATATCTCCACCAACCGGGGTTGTACCTATAAGCCTTCCAAATATCTGCTGTGAAGTATTTGCCAGGGTATAGATGCCACGGGTAATAAAATTCTTGCCGGTGAAAGTTTGCCGCTCTGTTGTTCTCTGGTTAATGTTGTTACCCAGCACCACTCTCAGGCTGAAATTGTCATTGATGGTGGGGTTCAGCGTTAAAAGCAGGTTTGATTCAACTTCCTGTTTGCGATAATTATCCAGAACCAGTCTTCCCCTTCCCTCGGCTGATGCCGTAGTGGAACTGATCTCCGTGATTTCTCTTCTGCCTAATCCATTCACATTGGTACCCAGTGAATAGTCGATCCGGATCCATTTGTTGATATCGTAATCGGCATGCATGTTGGCGATAAACCTTTCTTCTTTGGTCAATACCTTGTTGTATTTGGCAGACCATCTAGGGTTATCGAACTGTCCGTTTATAAAAGTAATGTTGTTGCCGAGGGCATCCTCGTAGGGAAGGTCAAGGTTCCAGGAGCGACCAAGAAATAACGAGCGCGCAAACTGTGAACCATAATCCACCTGATTTTCTCCGAAAAATCCACCCGCCTGATTTGAACGGGAGTAGCTGAAATTTGCCTGCAGGTGAAGGCCGTTGCTAAGTCGCGTGGAGCCACCAAGACCTATATTGTCTCTCTTGTAAGATGAGTAAGGAACATAACCGTTCTGGGTAAGATTGGAAGCGGTGAGTGACAGGGAACTTTTTTCATCACCACCATTTACACTGATTGAATTCTCAAAAACAGACCCAGTTTTGAAAAGACTGCTAACGTTATTTGGATAAGCCCGGTAAGCAACTTTTGGTCCTATCAGACTTGCATATGGGGCCCATGTGGCCACTGAGTCAATGGAGCCAAATGGCGCACCCCATGATCCGTTTGAACCGCCGCCTGCATTAAGCTGGCTACCGGTACCAAAATCATTTTGATATTTCGGCAGATTGGCAATGGTTTCCACTGAAGCTGAAGAACTAAACGTTACTTCAGTCCCTTTTTTGCTCCTGCTTGCGCTTCCGGATTTGGTGGTAATGAGCAATACTCCATTAGATGCTCTTGAACCGTAAAGTGCAGCAGCCGCAGACCCCTTGAGCACATTCATACTGGCGATGTCGTTCGGATCAAGGTTTGACAAGCCGCTGGAATAGGCACCACCACCGTTTACTGCGTTGCTGGTTGATACCTGGTCATTGCTATAAGGAACTCCATCAACAATGATCAATGGTTGGTTATCGCCAAAGAAAGAAGAGTTTCCCCTGATCTGAATTCGTGTGGCCGCACCAGGGGTCCCCTGTGATGTGCGGATATCCACTCCGGCAACCTTTCCCTGTAAACCTTTCAGCATATCAGGCTCAGATTTCTGTAACAGGTCATTCGGATTTACCTTGCTAACAGCATACCCCAAGGCTTTCTCTGACCGTTTGATTCCTACCGCAGTAACAACAACTTCTTCCATATTGCTGCTGCTTGCATCGAGGATAGCGTTCAATGTAGATTGTCCGGCTGTGGAAATTTCTTTGGATTGAAATCCTGCAGCACTGAATATCAACACTGCCCCCTGTGCGACGTTAATGGTGAAATTTCCGGCCTGATCTGCCGAGACAGCAGCGGGAGAACCTTTGATCTTAACAGTGGCAAAAGACACGGGCTCACCTTTAGCATTTCTAATCTGGCCTGTTATCTTGTTAAGTTGGGAAAAAGCAGCAGCACTAAAGAATGTTAGCATTGCCACCAGGAAAACATACTTCCTCATTTGTTTCAGATTTAGATAATTGTAAATAGCAATTACATTTCGGCAATAGCATTCAATAAATTGACAATATTATTTTAAAATAGCTGCAAAAAAAATTAAAGAAAGATTAACACGAAGGATACCAAAATGTTTAAGTAACAAATAACATTTGATTTAATGCCTGTCGGTCCCCGCAATAACAACAGACCTTAACAAATTGCTAACCAAATTTGCCCAATCTTCTTAAAAACTTAGCAATACCTGAAATTGAGCCTCTGAGAAAAATGTTTTGCCTTGTCCTGAACCGGCTGCCCTCGGATAATAGGTTGATGCTACCCTGAACCAAAATCCTACTTTTTGAGTGAGGGACCGATTGGAAATTATCAGGCCTCCAAGATCCATGTAGTAATTCAGGTAACCTCTGAAGCCCTTCTTATAATAAGCGGGAAAACCAAAGGAATAACTCATCACATTCTCGTAGGCATAGATTCTCGCATCATAACTGTCTGCCTCAAAATATTGCATACGCAGGTTTACTGACCATGGCGCACGCACCGCCTTATAACTCAAGTCTGAAAAAAAAAGAAAACCCGTGGCAGAGGGGCTGCCAGGCTCCTTAAACAGCGACGACTCCAATCTATTCTTTAAAGTGACAGACTTATTGATTAAGAAAACACCTTGCAATTGCAATCCCTGTCTTGTTTTCCCGATCACATTAGAAATGGGAGTAGTCTCATCGAAATTCTGCGGCTTATTCCCCGATTTGAAACGGCAACTCAGTTCAGTTTTTTTATCTGGAAGGTATTTAATCAGTACAGCAAATTCTTTTCCATAAGACGGAGAATTGACCCTGTACTTCAACCAGGGGAAAAAGAAAAAGTCTGTGTAAGCCTGCAGTGTTACCCCTGTTGCCGGACGAAGACTGATGCCCGTATAGAAACCCCGTTCGTTCGCGGGAAGGTCATTTTCAGAAAATGCTGAAGCATACAGGGCCTGGTAGGCTTTGTTCATCACTCTGCCTACAAAACTTATATCGAAATTCGAAGCCAGTGAAATCATCGCACCAGACAAGTAACAGCTATGCAAACGCTTGTCAATTGCCACTTCTCCAAATAAATGCAGATTCCTGATGGTTCGGCTAAACTCAACGCTGATATTGGTAAAATCGCTGCCCTTGATGGCGTAAATATTGTAGGGCAATGGGTCCTTTTCGATTGGTATTGATAAATGATGCGTGATGGCATTTATACTGAACAAGGTGTTTTTGCTATTGTAAACGATCGCTCCGCCCGTGCTGAACTGTTTCACATTATTTTTTTGTGCCCGCTCTGTACCAGTTCTGTGGTATCCTCCCGGGAGAATGGAAGTGATATGGCCGGGATCATTTATTGAGTCAATGACAATATGTGCGCTTATTGCTCGCCGTGATAAAAAAAAGCTGGCTTCCCAGTTTTTTCTTTTAAGGGTAACTCCTACCCCCCGAAAAAATTCTGTTTCTCCAGAGGAAGTATATGGTCTGATAACCTGTGCGGAACGCTTCACCGACGTGATGTCAGCTGACTTACCGAGCGCTATCCCCTGCCATTGAATAAGACCCTGAGCCATCGTAACGGTATAATCACCAACCACCAGTAATTTTATGATGCCGGCATTTTTGAGAGACACATGGAAAGAATTAAAATCAAAACCATACCGGTTTTGACCACTGAAAAATTGCTCCCCGGCGTCTTTATCACCAAGCCACTGCCATTCCAGTCGATTCTGATAGTTGTATTTATACCTGAGATAAATGTGATCCCGGCTACCCTGAAACTTTGCTTTACCCGAGCTGTCGGGGTCAAAGTCAGGCAGCGTATTCAATGAGCGACCCATACGGTACAATATAGTCTGATCACCCTTGGAAAATAAATCGGTGAGCCTGGTGTTTCCCCTGCCTGAACTGCCGATCAGCACAAACGGAAATATCTTTTCTATTGTCGCCAAATCCCATCCGGGAATAGCTTGCAGCTCATACTTGTTGATAAAAAAGCCGAACAGCTTCCTGTAAATCATAAAATTCCTGATCTGCTCATCATTTAAAAAAACAAGTCCCCGGAGATCTTCTTCATCTGCAGTATTTACATTCAGCGGGTGCCTAAGGTAGATATCAAGATTTTTTACGAGATCTTCCTTCTCCAGAGTGCGATCGGTATTTCCAGCAAACGTCTCGATCTGCTGTATCATTGACAAAGGGGTATTATCCTGTGCCAATACGCCGCTCGACAGGATGATTGAAACGGCTAAAAAACAACTACGGCTCAATCCCTTTTCTTTTTATGAAACAACACTGCCAGCGATGGACTAATACCAAGGCCCTGTTTCCACCCAACTGCCTGACGAAACTCCATGTTTTGAAACATGATGCACGAACCAAAAAAGCCCTCTGACTTCGCGATTGAAAGCCCTCCGAAAAGAGCGATCTTGTTGCCGGTAAGATAATTTGCCATAAATAAAATGTCAAGAGCACTCCCCTCTTCTTTCTTCGCATAGCCAGAAATTAAAACTTTTTCGGAAATCCTCTGTTCAATACCGGCCGTATAAATGGACACCAGCTTTTCCCCGGATGATTTACCTGGCATGCCACCAACGGGGTTGTTCGCTGCAAAAAAGACGGTGAGCTTTTCGGTTGCCTTCAATTGGCAACCCAGGTCGGCGGTAATGGCATTCCTGCTGCCGTAACCCTGCGCCGACAGTCGGTGGTAATTAAATGCGGCGCCAAGCGAAAGCCTGGAGGAAAGCTTTTTCGCGTAAAAGAAACCCATCTTTGCCTGGCTGAATCCTTCGCTCCCAATGAAAGCAATATCTACACTTATGGCCCCAGACTGCAAGGGTACTGCAGCCGAAGCATAAAAAAATTCAAGATCCGTTTGCAGGAATTTTATTTCCGAACAAACACCAGCAACCGCGTTATCAATAAAAGCAAGGCTGGCGGGATTCACCCGGATGGAAAAAGGATTTGAAAATCGGGTACTGCATACCGTTAGTCCAAGCCATAGAGGGGCTTCAGGCTGTTTCACGAATTGCGCATAAACACTATTCCCGAACAGTAAAGCCAAAATCGCCAAAATCATTTTCATCCTATTGATTTGCCGTAAATCTGGCGCTATAAGTCAGATAATAAATAAGTGATTTAACGGTATTTGCATTTGAATGAGGCATTACCTTTGGCCGATGAAAATTTTAGATGGTCAACTTGTTTCACAGGCCATAAAGGATGAGTTGAAGCTAAAAGTTGCCCAGCTTCATGCAGAAGGCAAAAAACTTCCCCATCTTGCTGCGGTCCTGGTTGGAAAAAACGGTGCAAGCGAAACCTATGTTGGCGCGAAAGTGAAGGCCTGTGCAGAGATCGGGTATCTGTCTACCCTGATTACCCTGGAAGATTCGGTGACTGAATCTAAATTGCTCGGAGTGATCGAAGATCTGAATTCTGACCCTGAGATAGATGGCATCCTTGTACAGCTGCCACTGCCAAAACACATATCTGAAGAAAAGGTGATCAATACCGTAAGTCCCGCCAAGGACGTCGATGGATTTCATCCCATCAATGTGGGAAAAATGGTACAGGGACTTGAAACCTTTATTCCTGCAACACCTTATGGCATCATGCTACTATTGGAACATTATAAAATTGATACCGCGGGCTTAAATGCAGCAGTAATCGGGAGAAGCAATATTGTAGGCAGGCCAATCAGCATTCTCCTTGGCAACGATGCCAACCCCGGCAACTGCACGGTAACTGTCTGTCATTCACACACAAGAGACCTCGAAGATATTTGCCGAAATGCCGATATTATCGTGGCTGCATTGGGTCGGCCCGGCTTTATCAATGGATTGATGGTGAAAGAAGGGGTTATTATCATCGACGTGGGCATAACCCGTGTCGCCGATGCGTCAAAAAAATCAGGATTCGCCCTCAAGGGAGATGTTGATTTTGAAACTGTAGCACCGTTATCGAGTTTTATCACTCCTGTTCCAAAAGGCGTTGGCCCGATGACCATCGCTGCCCTTATGAAAAATACCTATAAAGCCTGCATAGACCTTAACTGATGGTTACCCGGTTCTGTAAATTGAGCGATTACGCTTAATTTACAAGATCAATATATAACTATGAACCTCGATTTTAACAGGAATGAAGACAGTATGCGCAAGGCACTTAGTCAGTTAAAGACGAGAATGGAAAAGATCTCGCTTGGTGGCGGAAAGAAATCAATCGAAAAACAGCATGCCAGGAAAAAGTTATTTGCCAGGGAGCGAATTGAATACCTTATAGACAAAAATTCACATTTTAACGAGATCGGCGCGTTGGCAGGGTTTGACATGTATGAAAGCGAAGGCGGCTGCCCCGCTGGCGGAACCGTCGGCGGTATAGGCTATGTGTCTGGCAAACAGTGTATGATTATAGCCAATGACCAAACGGTAAAGGCCGGTGCCTGGTTTCCGATCACAGGCAAGAAAAATTTGCGTCTCCAGGAGATCGCCATGGAAAACAGGTTGCCTATCATTTACCTGGTTGACAGTGCGGGCGTTTATCTTCCCATGCAGGATGAGATCTTCCCGGACAAGGAACATTTCGGACGTATTTTTCGGAACAATGCCCGGATGAGCGCAATGGGAATTACCCAGATCGCTGCCGTTATGGGTGCCTGTGTTGCAGGAGGAGCCTATCTGCCAATAATGAGCGATGAAACCCTTATGGTCAATGGCAATGGCTCGATCTTTCTTGCCGGTCCATACCTGGTAAAAGCAGCGATTGGGGAAGAGACCGACCTCGAAACGCTTGGCGGAGCAAACACGCATACCTCTATATCGGGCATTGCCGATTATAAATTCGATTCGGAGGAACAATGCCTCGACCAGGTTAAAAGTATTTTTTCCAAACTGGGCAGAGCGGAATCAGCGGGTTTCAACCGTATTCAGGCGATCGCCCCTGCAAAGGACCTAAAGGAGCTGCATGGCATACTACCCGACTCCGGCGCCAAACCCTACGACATGATGGAGATCATCGAAAGGATCACAGATGCTGCAACTGTTGGGAGTACTACCTCATCATTCGAGGCTTTTAAGACAGACTATGGCAAAACGATTCTTTGCGGGTATGCCAGAATCGAAGGCTGGGCTGTAGGCATTGTTGCCAACCAGCGCAAGATCGTAAAATCAAAAACTGGCGAGATGCAGATGGGTGGCGTGATCTACAACGACAGTGCCGACAAAGCTGCGCGGTTCATCATGAATTGCAATCAAAAAAAAATTCCAATTGTTTTTCTGCAGGATGTAACCGGGTTTATGGTAGGTAGCCGCAGCGAACACAGCGGCATCATTAAGGACGGGGCAAAAATGGTGAATGCGGTTGCAAACTCCGTGGTTCCCAAGATCACCATCATCATTGGCAATTCATACGGAGCAGGAAACTATGCCATGTGCGGAAAAGCCTATGATCCTCGCTTTATCTATGCCTGGCCCTCCGCAAAAATTGCCGTTATGGGCGGAGAACAGGCCGCTAAAACACTGCTCCAGATTCAGGTGGCAGGACTTAAAAGCCAGGGAAAAGAGATCGGAAAGGAAGAAGAAATTCAATTGCTGCACAAGATCAAAGATAGCTTTGATAAGCAGGCCAGCCCATACTATGCAGCTGCAAGGCTGTGGATAGATGCCATCATCGATCCCTGCGAAACACGCAGACTAATCAGCGAAGGATTACAGGCTGCCGATAGTAACCCGCACTTTGAAAATTTTGCTACCGGAGTTTTTCAGGTATAAACGCTCAACAATTAATTGCTTATGAAAATAGATATATACCAGGTAGATGCATTTACCGACAAACCGTTCCACGGCAACCCTGCCGCTGTATGTCCGCTGCAGGAATGGCTGCCTGATGAGCTGATGCAACAGATAGCCCTGGAAAATAATTTGTCGGAAACAGCTTTTTTTGTTCCGGAAGGCGATGGATACCGCATTCGCTGGTTTACCCCCACGATAGAAGTGGATCTCTGCGGACATGCTACCCTGGCATCGGCTCACGTGTTATACAGTTTCCTTGATTATCAAAAAGAACGGATCAACTTCGAATCGAAAGGCGGGATACTGACGGTTTCGAAAGCGGGAAGGGATCTTTATGCCCTTGATTTCCCGAGGAACAATGCCATCATGATTCCTGATCCGCCAAGAAATATTCTGGACGGACTCAACTTGAGGCAGGCGGAAGTGCACAAGGGAAGACTTGACTATATGGTTGTGCTGAACACGCAGGAGGAAATCGAACGCCTGAAACCTGACTTTTCGTTGCTGGCAGAATCGCCGGCGAGAGGCGTTGTTGTTACGGCGCCGGGAAACGATTCTGATTTTGTTTCCAGATGTTTTTACCCACAGACAGGCGTAAACGAAGATCCGGTGACGGGCTCGGCTCACACCATGAGCGCTCCCTACTGGGCAAAGAAGCTGGGGAAAAATAAACTTTCTGCCATTCAGTTGTCTGCCCGCAGAGGTTTTTTGGAATGCCAGGTAACTGAGCTACGGGTTATCATGACAGGTTCTGCCGTTACTTTTTTAAAGGGTGAAATCACGGTATAATGGGTGACCAGGAACTGGTAATTTACACCGATGGGGCAGCAAGAGGAAATCCCGGACCGGGGGGATATGGAGCTGTTTTAAAATGGGGCAACACGGAGAAAGAAATTTCGGGCGGCTTTAAACGTACCACTAATAATCGTATGGAGATCTTTGCCGTGATTGCGGCCCTGGAATCTCTTACTAAAAAAGGACTTCGGATAGTAGTGTACTCAGACAGCCAGTATGTTGTTAAGGCCTGGCAGGAAGGCTGGCTAAAAAAATGGATCGTTACAAACTTCAAGGATAAAAAGAACAAGGATCTTTGGATTCGATTTCATGAACTTTCGCGGGAGCATCATCTTCGTTTCCAATGGGTAAAGGGACACGCATCCAACCCGCATAATAATCGGTGTGATCTACTGGCGACTGAGGCTGCAGACAGTAGAAACCTGCCGCCGGATACGGGCTACGATGGGTAGAGTATCAGGTCTTCGCTTCCCGCATGGAAAACGACCTGCTGTTC